>JAEVZQ010000254.1 GCA_023392135.1 Pseudomonadota bacterium
TCACCGCCTTCCTCGCCGCCGCCCGCCAGGCCGAGCCAGCGCTGTCGACGCTCGGACCGGGCCGGTTCCTGCTGCCCGGTGATCTCGCCGGCTCGCCGCTGCTGACGTTCGTGCCGGTTGCGATGCCCAAAGGTTTCACGCCACCGCGCAATTCCATCGCCGCGATGATGGAGCGGCGGTTCGAAAGCTACAAATCGCACGTCGTGAAGCCGTTCTTCCGCGATCACTTCAGCCGGCTCGACCGGCAGATCGTGCTCGTGGACGTTCTGGCCGCGCTCAACGCCGGCAGTGCGGCGGTCGGCGAGCTCAGCCGCGCATTGGAGGCCTCGCTACGCGCCTTCCGTCCCGGTGCACGAAGTTGGCTCGCGAGCATCCTGCCCCGGCGGATTGATCGCGTGCTGTTCGCGGCCAGCAAGGCGGATCATCTGCCGAGCTCCACCCACGACCGGCTCGAGGCCGTTCTGCAGCTCATGACCGAGCAAGCCGCGAAACGGGTCACGTTCGCAGGGGCCATGGTTGGTGTCATCGCGCTGGCGGCACTGCGGGCCACGCGCGAGGTCGAAGCACAACAGAATGGCGAACGCCTTGCCTGCATCCGCGGGGTGCCCATGGCTGGAGAGCACGTCGGCGACAAACGTTTCGATGGCTCGACCGAGGTGGCGTTGTTCCCCGGAGATCTGCCGGCCGATCCGCGTCAGGCGCTAACGCCGTCGGGGCAGGATCTGATCGGGCAGGTAAAGTTCGTCCGCTTCCGTCCGCCGCGCCTCGGTGGCGAGCCGGGTAGCGGCGTTCAGGTATGGTCGAGCGCCTGGCCGCACGTACGGCTCGACCGGGCGCTCGAATTCCTCATCGGGGATCGGCTGCAATGAGCGAGCCCAACAGACCGCGCCCGCCACGGGTCTTCGATCCGGATGATCCGTCACTGCTGCAGCCCGCGGAGCCGGCGCCCGAGGCCGAGCGTACCGCCGAAGAGGAAATGGCAGGACCGGAGCTTGTAGCCGGACCGGCGCCTGCGCCGCGCGCCGGCATTCGCTGGGGCGCCATTCTGGGCTCCTCTCTTCTGGGTCTGGCAGCGCTCGGTGTCAGTCTGTGGCTAACGCGGCTGGCGACGGAGGCTCTGTCGCGCAACGATATCATCGGCTGGATCGCCGTTGCGCTGGTCACAATCGCAGGGCTCGCCGCGAGCGCCATCGTGCTTCGGGAAACGATCGGCATCATGCGGCTCAACCGGCTGGGACGCGTGCGCCGGGAGATTCAGGACGCGCTGGACGCGCGCGATGCGAGGCGCGAGAAGGCCCTGCTGCGCCAGCTCCTCGGGACGTTTTCAGGGCGGGGTGATGTCAGCTGGAGCATTGCCCGATTGCGTGAGCACGAGGGGGACGTACGCGATCCCGGCGATCTCGCGCGGCTCGCCGATCGCGAGGTCTTCGGACCACTCGACGCGCGCGCCAAGCGCATCGTGCTCACCGCGGCGAAGCGGATCAGCATCGTCACGGCGATCAGCCCGATGCCAATCGTCGATGTCGTCTTCGTGCTGATGGAGAACTTGCGCATGCTGAGGGGCATCGCGACGCTCTACGGCGGCCGGCCCGGCATCATGGCAGCACTGAAGCTCGGGCGCATGGTGATCACGCACCTCGTCGCGACCGGCGGAATCGCGCTGACGGACGACCTGGTGGGTCAGGTGCTGGGGCACGACCTGCTGCGTCGACTCTCGCAACGGCTCGGAGAGGGCGCCGTCAACGGGGCCATGACGGCGCGGATCGGCGCGGCAGCGATCCAGGTGATCCGGCCCCTGCCCTTCCTCGAAACGTCACCTGTGCGCGTGCGCGATTTCCTGGGCGAGCTGTTCCGCTCCGCCCCCGCCCCGGTCAGCCGCCGCCGAGCCTGAAGCATCGCACGCCGGCAACGGCACGAGCTTCACGAGCGGTTCGCCGGGCACATAGCGAATCCAGGCGGCGGTGCGCCGACGCGCCAGCTCCAGAATTGGCGGAGGCTCGAGATCCTCTTTCGTAGCCAGGACATGCAACAGCAGCGGCCCTGCGGTGTGCGCCGACCACCAGCTCAGCAACACGGACAATGAGAGGCCGAGCAGAACTGGGGCCATCCAGGCCATCAGGCTGTAGGAGACGAGGTAGGTCAGAACAGCGAGGACGAGACCCGCCGCCATGTGCCAGGCGTGATAGCCGAAGGCGGCCGTGATCGGCATGTCGCCCTCGTCGCGCCGCTGCGCCTTCCATCCCGAGTCGATGCCGCTGAAGATCTGGGCGACTGCCGTCGTCTGCGTAACCATCAGGATCGGCGCGAAGAGCATCGAAAGGATCGTCTCGATCGTCACGCCCGCGATCACGCGCGGCGCCGCGAGGCGCTCGCGCCTGGCTGTCGCCCGGCGCAACTCCAGGATCAGCCCGATCCCCTTCGGCATCAGCACCACGACCATGGTGGCGAGGAACAGGCGGAACGCAGCGCCGGGATCGACCGTCGGCCAGATCGGGAACAGCGTCTTGCTGTCGAGGAAGTAGGACGGAATGACGTGCGTGCCCTGCAACGCGAGCACGAGACCGACCGCGAGCGATGCAGCCCAGACGGCGGAGACCAGATACGCACATGCCCCCATCGCCAGATGCGCACGCGCCATGAGCGTCAGCCCGCGCCGGCCGACGATCCCCAGGTGCTGCAGGTTCCCCTGTGCCCAGCGCCGGTCTCTGGCCACCAGTTCCGGCAAAGCAGGCGGAGCGCCTTCGTAGGACCCCTCGAGCGAAGGGGCCATGTGCACCTCCCAACCCGACCGCTGCAGGAGGGCCGCCTCGACGAAATCGTGGCTCTGGATGTGCCCTCCGAACGGAGCCCGGCCCGGCAGCTCAGGCAGCCCGGCGGCCGAGGCGAAGGCCACCGTGCGGATGATGGCGTTGTGGCCCCAATAGTTGCCCTGCGGCCCATGCCACGCCGCCAGACCCGCCGCCACAGCGGGGCCATAGACGCCGGCGGCGAACTGCTGCAAGCGCTGGAAGATCGTGCATCCGCCGGTGAGCCGCGGCACCGTCTGGATGAGCCCGGCGCACGGCCGGTTCTGCATCGCAATGGCGAGGCGAACCAGCGTTTCACCCGACATCACGCTGTCCGCATCCAGCACGACGAAGCTGTCGTAGGCACCGCCGAACCGCTGCACCCAGTCGGCGACATTGCCGGCTTTCTTCGCAGTGTTCTGCAGGCGCCGGCGGTAATAGATGTCGATCGTGCCCTCGAGCCGATCTGCCAGCGTCGAGAACACCTCCTCCTCGCGCAGCCCCGCCTCGAGGCTCCGGCTGTCGCTGAGGATGAAGACGTCGAAGCTCTCCGCCTTGCCCATCGCACGCAAGTCGATGGCCATTGCCTCGACCGTGCCTGCAATTCGCGCACAGTCCTCATGGTAAACGGGAAGCAGCAGCGCCGTCCTGTGATAGAGCGGCTCGCTGGCCTCCGGGATCTCCAGCGTATCGGATCGCTCGCCCGCAAACAGCGGCATCAGGCCAATGGCAGCGGAGAGCGAGCCCAGTGCGATCCAGCCAAAAGCTGCCGTCGACAGCACCAGGAAGACGATCTGTAGCGGCGTGATCTGGACGAACGACAGCACCGCATAGAGCTCGCGGGCAAACCCGGCCGTCAACAGCAAGGCCCCGACGACAAGCGCCGCGCGCATTGCCCAGTGGACCTGGGATTCACCCTGGATATTCGGACACGGCGGCGCACTGAAGTCCTGCGCCGGCATGTCGAGGCCCTGCTCAGGCGGCAGGAAGGAGCGGCCAGCATCGCGCTCGTTCCTCATCTGAGCTGCCCGGCGGGTATTCGTCTTGCTCATGTTCGTGTCAACGTGTCCAACGATAGAGCCAGCTTTCCGAAATCACCCGTTCCATGTTTTTGAGAACGAGCCTCAACTCGATGAGATCCGCCGACCCGGGATCAAGCCGGAAGCTGCACCTCACCCCGTTGATCACGGGGTTACGGCGAACCACGACGTTCGACACCGTTCCGGCACTCGAGGAGACATCAGCGACCGGAAGATCGGCGGATTCCTGCAGAGCCGGACCGTCGAAGTCCAAAACGAACAGAACCGTCCCTTTGCGCCCATTGCCGCCGCGCCGCGTCTTTCGGACGCGGGCGCCTGCCCATGCCGCCGGAACCACCTCGCCCCAGTGGAGCCGGTAGGCAAATGGAAAGGGTTTGCCTGGGGTGACCGGCCGCCCCGGCTTCCAGTAGGCCACGATGTTGTCGTGGATCTCCTCGTCCGCCGGGATCTCGATCAGCTCGACGTAGCCCTCGCCCCAATCCCCTGCGGGCTCGACCCACACCGTGGGGCGGCGCTCGTAGTGCGCCTCGAGATCCTCGAAGCTGGCGAACGCACGGTCGCGCTGCACCAGACCGAACCCCTTGGGATCCTTGCCGACGAATGCGCTCACCTGAAGAAGTCTCGGATTGGTCAGCGGGCGCCAGATTCGCTCGCCGTTGCCGTTCAGAATTGCGAGGCCCTCGCTGTCATGGACGGCCGGCCGGAAATCGTTAGGCGTACGCCGATGCGCTGAGCCGTGGAGGAACATACTCGTAAGCGGGGCAAGCCCCACATGCGGCATCTCGCTCCGAGGGTACAGTGTCGCTTGCACGTCCATGATGGTGGCAGGACCCGGCTCGATCGCGAACCGGTAGGCGCCGGTGGTCGAAGGGCTGTCCAGCAGAGCGT
>JAEVZQ010000278.1 GCA_023392135.1 Pseudomonadota bacterium
GCTCTGGTCTGTCGACAATGATGCCGAGGTGACGCTGGAAGCCAACCCGTCGAGTGTCGAGGCGGGCCGCTTCCGCGGCTACCGGGCTGCCGGCGTCAACCGTGTCTCGCTCGGGGTGCAGGCGTTACGTGAGGGAGACCTGAAGCAGCTCGGACGCTTGCACACCGTCGCCGAGGCCAAGGCAGCCATTGCCGTTGCCACCAGCACGTTCGCACGCTGTAGCTTCGATCTGATCTATGCGCGTTCTGGGCAGACGCTGGATGCGTGGCGTGCGGAGCTCGACGAAGCCATCCCCATGGCCCGCGGCCATCTATCGCTCTATCAACTCACCATCGAGGATGGGACCCCGTTTGCCGCGCTGCATGCCGCCGGCAAGCTGCGGGTACCGGACAGCGATCAGGCGAGCGCGCTCTACGAGCTAACGAACGAGATCACGGCTGCGCGGGGCTTGCCCGCCTACGAGATCTCAAACCACTCGGTGCCCGGCGAGGAAAGCCGGCACAACCTCCTCTACTGGCGCTACGGTGAGTATGCTGGCATCGGCCCCGGCGCCCACGGCCGGCTGATCGTCGGGCACGATCGGTTGGCGACCATGAGCGAGCGTGCGCCGGAGCGCTGGCTGCGGCCGTCGAGCAGTGCGGCCATGGACTGATCGCCGCCGAGCCCCTCCGCCGGGATGAACAGGCCGACGAGGCGCTCCTGATGGGTCTCCGGCTCGAGGAGGGCCTCGATCTCGAGCGGTTGGCGCGAATTGGTGGGGTACGTCCCAGCGAGGCCGCTGTTGCGGAGCTCTGCCGGCAGGGCCTCATCGCCGCTGTGGATGGCGGCAGCCGTATCAAGGCGACGGCATCGGGTCGTATGGTGCTGAACGAGCTCGTCTTGCGTCTATCCGCTGGCTTCGAGCACCCTATCCCGGTGTGACAGGATCACCGCCCTCAGCAAATGTGTGAGTGGACAGGACGCGACTCTCAGCGTAATCACGGCCGCCATGCTGCGAAAGCTGTACGACTGGACGATTGACCTGGCGAGCCACCGGCGGGCTCCCCACGCGCTGTTCTGGGTATCTTTCATCGAGAGCTCGGTTTTTCCGATCCCTCCCGATGTCATGCTGATGCCCATGGTCCTCGCGAAACGGCTCAAGGCCTGGACCTACGCTGCTATCGCTACCGTCGGTTCGGTGCTGGGGGGCGTCGGCGGTTATCTCATCGGGCTTCTATTGTTCGACTTTCTCGGCAAACCGCTTTTGAACCTTTACGGCTATGGGGATCAGTTCGAGCAGTTCGCGAGCACCTACAATGAGCACGGCGCACTCATCGTCTTCTTCTTCGGTGTGACGCCCTTCCCCTACAAGGTGATCACGATCGCCAGCGGGGTTACGCAGCTCAATTTCCTCGTTTTCGTGCTGGCCAGTATCACGTCCCGCGGATTGCGGTTCTACCTCGTCAGCGCCCTCCTCTACTGGTTCGGCCCTCCCATCCGCGACTTTATCGAGCAGCGGTTGGGGCTGGTGACGACCGTATTTTTTGTGCTGCTATTCGGCGGATTCGTCGCCGTTCGTTATCTCGTGTGAGTTCATGCCATCGCCGCTAGCCGTTTCCGAGCGAGATCCGGCCTATAGGTGGGGCGCCGCGGCGCTCCTGGCGGCAGCGGCTATCATCCTGACCGCGCTCGGGTTCGAGCACATCGGCGGCTACCGGCCTTGTGCGCTCTGCCTGCAGGAGCGCTATGCCTACTACATCGGCATTCCGCTGCTGTTTGGCGCGCTCGTTCTCCTCAGTACCGGACAGCGCAGGCTCGCAGCCGTCCTGTTTGCGCTCGTGGCTGCGGGTTTCCTCGTAAATACGGGGCTCGGGATCTATCACGCCGGGGTCGAGTGGAAATTCTGGGCTGGCCCGGAAACCTGCCAACTCGCCCTGCAGCCCCTGGGGGGCGGCCCCGGCGGGCTCCTGAAGCAACTCGGGACCGAGCGCGTCATTCGCTGCGACGAGGCTCCATGGCAGTTCATGGGCCTGTCGTTTGCCGGCTGGAATGCGGTGCTGTCGCTGCTCCTTTCGCTCTCCCTGTTCACGGCTGCGCGCCTGAGCTGGCAGCGCTTCTGAGAGCATCCGCAAGCCGTTGCAGCGGCCGGTTCAGCGCCTACGAGAGCTGAACAAACTCTCAGTGAAAAACCTTGTCTTGGCCTAAAACGTGTCACCGTTCAGCCACATGCCAACGGTTAAGTTTATATCGTTCGCGGAACACAGAACGAACGTAAGCGTTTTAGGTGAGGAGCGTAACCCCAGTGCACAGCGTATTGCGTACCGCTCCCTCCCGTTTGCCGCTGCCGCGTTCCTTGTTCAGGCGTATCGCGCGGGATGCCAGCGTACCGGCGTCCGGAGCAACGGCCGCGGAGTTCGCGAGGCTGTTGCCGCGAGCGAGTACCAGTAGCGTTCCGTTGCGTTCGGTTGAGTTGGCGTACGGCACTTCCCCAAGAAGCGCGCTTCGCGGCGTGTTTCTCAAGCTCAAGCGAGCCGCAGCGGCGAGAAAACGTAAGCGTATCGCTGTGCGGCTCGCACAAGCGGCGGATCAGTCGGCCCGCTCCAGAGAGTTTCTGGAGAGCAGCGTACCGCCAGCATCGGGAAAAGTGCCTCGTGTCCCAGTGAGTCGGCGTCTGCAGTGAACGGTTTCGCGCTGCAGCGAGTGGGTTTGCGTCTGCGTTGAGTTTGCGTTCTGCAGCACCGAGTTCTGCGTCTGCAGGCCAGCGTCATCCGAGTCTTGTGAGGCGTTTTGAGTATGCACGCAGTTGGTCAGGCCCAAGGCCCGTGGCTTCCACTGCATGAGGTGGTCGGATCGGTGCTGAAAGAGCTGAGCAAGGAACGCAAGGCCCTCCCGTTGTCTGAAGCTCAAGCTGATCAGCGCCGAACCGAGCCAACTCTGCCGGTGGAAAACTGAGGACGGAATTGGGGGCCACCCCGCCCCCCGCGAGTTGGCAAGCACGCGAGATGCACGACTGCAGTCTCACAAAGGCGTCACATTGCACGGTCTCGCGTAGTGATGCCAAGCATCAAGCGTGTTTGCCGTCCTGATGGTCCGGCAATGAGCCGCGTCGAAATGTGAGGCAAGTCATGATTCGCAATAATATCAATCCGCTGCAGTGGCACTCAGCCATTGGTGTTGCGCGCCAGATCTGCGCGCGCGTGTTCCGCGACGGGGGAACTCCCGCGGACGCCGTCACCGCGTTCGGGCTCGAGCACATCGAAGGGATGAGCTGGAGCAAGGCAGTGGACGTGATCGCTGAACGGCTCTGTCTTCGCGATTTCCGAATGGCGGCCTGAAACGGCCCTGATCTTCAACGGCATCCAAAAATCCTCTGCCCCGGCCTCCAAACCGGGGCATTTTCTTTGCTCGGCGCTGGAGCCTCAAAAGTAGGGCCACGGAGCATTGCATGTCGGACGCTGGGGCAATATAGTAGGGCTCTAATCGATAGATCCCTATCAATATGAGTACCGCCCAAGAGTTCGCGTTGGAGTTGTCGCGCGTCAGCCGCCGCTGGCGAGCCCGGCTGGACGAGCGCCTGAAGCACCTGGACCTCACCCAGGCGCGCTGGGTCGCTCTGCTGTACCTTTCCCGAACCGGGCCGATCTCCCAGCGAGAGCTCGCCGACATGATCGGCATCGAAGGACCGACCCTGGTCCGCCTCCTGGATGGCCTGGAGCAGCAAGGGTTGGTCGAACGGCGCGCCTGCAGCAGCGACCGCAGGGTCAAGAAAGTCGAGCTTACCGAGCGCGCCGGACCGATTCTCGGCGAAATCAACCGCATCGCCGGCGAGCTGCGGGGCGAGCTTCTCGCTGGCATCCCGGCTGGCGATCTTGCCGTTGCGGGCAGGGTGCTCAAGACGATTGCCGACCGGCTGGAGGGGGTAGAGGTTTGACGACCGTCATGGAAATGCGGAAGAAAGGAGCGCCTTCGACCGCTGAACCCGAAACGGAGAAAGTCTACTCGGCTCTGCCACCTTTTTGGCAGCGTCGCTGGTTTCGGACGAGCATTATCGGCATTGTCGCCCTGCTCTCGCTGGTGGTGGGCGCCAATTGGCTCGCGCATCGCTGGACGCACGTCTACATCGACGATTCCCGCATCGCTGCAAACCTCGTCACCGTCAGCAGTGAGGTGAGCGGAAGGGTGCTCGATGTGCCGGTCGTCATCGGCGATGCCGTGAAGAAGGGCGACCTTCTCGTCAGAATCGATCGCAGCCAGACTAAGCTCGAGCGAGATGCCATCGAGGCTCAGATCGCCGCGGTCGAGGCGGAGAAGCAGCAGCTTCGTGCGCAGCAGGACATGATTCGCGTGCAGATCGCGAAGAAGGTCGACGCCGCGAAGGCTGAGGTGGCCGCTGCTGAAGCGGCGCACAGGGCGAGCCAAGCCGTCCTGGAGAAGGCGCAAAGCCATTACGATCGAATAGCGACATTGGCGCGGCGCAATGTCGTCTCGGAGCAAAACCGGGAAGAGGCGCAGGCCGAGCGGTCCACGGCTGAGCAGCAGGAAAACGCGACCAAGGCGCGGATCGCCACGGCAAAGGCCAATCTGGCCGTTGCCGAGGCGCAAGCCGCCGAGATTGAGGTTCTGGAGCGCCAGATCGCAGTTCTCGAGTCGCGCAAGTCTGCGCAGATCGCAGAGCGCGATCGCAAGGACGTCGAAATCGACCGCGGCACGATCCGCGCCTCCTTTGACGGCGTCGTCGGCACGACGTTTGTCGATGCGGGCGAGTATGTCTCACCGGGAGCGCGACTGCTGGTCTACCACGATCCCTCCAAGGTCTGGGTCGATGCCAATGTCAAGGAGACAGATTTCAGCCGGCTGAAGCTCGGCGCACCGGCCAAGATCACGGTCGACGCCTATTCTGACGTCGAGTTCAAGGGAAAGGTCATACGCCTGGGCGAGGCCGCCACGAGCCAGTTCGCGCTGCTGCCCAGCCCGAACCCCAGCGGCAACTTCACGAAGATCACGCAGCGCGTCCCCATCCGAATCGCCGTCGACCAGAAGGACGGGCTCTTGCGCCCGGGCATGATGGTGGAAGTCAGCGTCGATGTCGTCGATTGAGGCCCTTTTCGACCGCTATGGACCGGCCTACCGGTGGCTCGCCACCGGCAGCGTGATGATCTCGGCGATCGCGGTCGTGCTTTCGACGACGATCGTGAACGTCGCCATCCCCGACGTGATGGGCGCATTCGGAATCAGTCAGGTCGAGGCGCAATGGCTGTCGACCGGCTTCCTCGCTGCCATGACGGCGACGATGCTGCTGACCGACTGGGTCAACAAGGCTTTCGGCCAGCGCCTCAGCATGATCGGCGCGCTTTTGATTTTCATGGCGGGGTCGGTGCTCGGTGGAATGGCGCCGAATGAGCAGGTGCTCACGCTGGCCCGCGTCATTCAGGGGGCAGCCGCCGGCGTGGTGCAACCGCTCGGAATGGTGCTGCTCTTTCAGGTGTTTCCGCCGGACCAGCGCGGCTCTGCCATGGGTATCTACGGCATCGGCGTCGTGCTCGCACCGGCGCTGGGCCCATGGATCGGCGGGCTGCTGATCGACACGTTCAACTGGCGCTATGTGTTCTACCTGGGCGTTCCCTTCGCCATCCTCGGCGTCGTCCTGTCGAACCTTTTCCTACCCACCCGCGAGCACGACGAACCGCGCCCGGGCTTCGACTGGATCGGCATGGGGTTGCTCGGCCTGTGCCTTGCCATGCTGCTGACGGCGCTGACGAATGGGCAACGGCAGGGCTGGAATTCCGATACCATCCTCCTGCAGTTCGCGATTTCCGCGGTCGCCATAGTCGGCTTCACGTGGTGGGAATTGCGAACGGACAAGCCGATGCTGGACCTGCGGGTGTTCTCAGAGGTGCCGTTCGCGGCCGCTGCGCTCGTCAGCTTCATCATGGGCGCGGGGCTGTTCGGCTCGACCTATCTCGTCCCGTTGTTCGTTCAAACGATACAGGGATTTACGCCGACGGAGGCGGGGCTGCTGCTGATGCCGTCTGGCTTCGTTCTTGTTCTGGTGTTTCCGCTCGCGGGCCGTCTGGCAGACCGGCTTCCCATCGGCTTGCTGATCGGTCTCGGCATGGCGATTTTCGCCTACTCGTCGTGGCTGACCGCCTCCATCGAGATCAACTCCACGTTCTGGATGGTCGCTTGGTGGACCGTCATTTCGCGAATCGGCCTGGGTCTGGTCTTCCCGGCGCTGACCGCGGGCTCCCTGAGGGTTCTTCCGCGCGAGCTGATCGCGCAAGGATCAGGTGCGATCAATTTCGTGCGCCAGCTCGGTGGCGCTTTTGGTGTGAATCTGCTGTCGGTATTTCTCGAGCGCCGTACGATCTTTCACGCGGATGCGCTGGCGGCGACCCAAACGAGCGGTAACTCCACGACGGCTACGCTTCTGCATGAGCTCACTGGGATTTTCGGGCATGCCGGCTTGCCGGATATCCAACAGATCCCGGCAGCGCTGTGGTATCTCGGCCAGATGATCGCAATTCAGGCGAGCACGCTCGCCTTTCGCGACGGCTTCCTCGTCGTGACGCTGATCTTCCTGGTCGCGCTGCTGCCGACTTGGATTCTGCATCGTGCCATTGCGCGCAGGTGATCTCGTGGGGGCTCGCCGCTCGCGAATCAGGGCTCGAGCTCGGTATCCCAGTAGAGGTAGTCGAGCCAGCTCACGTGCAGGTAATTGGGCGGAAAGAGCCGGCCGTTGCGATGCAGCTCGAAGACGGTGGGCCGATACGGCGGCTGCCTCGGGCGCATGCCCGCGGCGTCCGGCATGGCGCCACCCTTGGCGAGATTACACGGTGCGCAGGCGGTCGTGACGTTGTCCCAGCGGGTCTGCCCGCCGCGGGAGCGGGGGATGACGTGATCGAAGGTCAGATCTTCCTTGCAGCCACAATACTGGCAGCTGAAGCGATCGCGCAGGAAAACGTTGAAGCGCGTAAAGGCCGGATAAAGCGCGGGCCGAACGTAGGTTTTGAGCGCGACGACGCTCGGGATGCGCATCTCGAAGGAGGGGCTGCGCACCAACTTTTCGTATTCGGAGACGATATTCACCCGGTCGAGAAAGACCGCCTTGATCGTGTCCTGCCAGCTCCAGAGCGATAGAGGATAATAGCTGAGTGGCCGGAAATCGGCGTTCAGGACCAGGGCCGGCATGGATTCCGGCGGTGTCGCTGAGGCTATCACGTCTGTGCTTCCCGTACTCTGCCCTTGCGGTTCGAGCAATGCACGTCGCACTCGCGCTAGGCCGGGATACTATAGCCGCGTATCGGTTCTGTGAAGTGTGCGGAAATGCTCAACAGGTCCAAATGCCGAGGCCACCGGAAAACCAGGTTTTGCCGTACTGACGCTCGGGTCAGCACTTACTTCAGCGCGTGTGCAAGAAAACTGCCGCCGAAGGTGAGGCCCACGGGATCGATGCCGTGGCCGAGACCAGGGCGAATGTGCCATTCAACCGGAATCTGCACTTCAGCCAACGCCTCGCGGGTGATGTGGAGTGCGTCTACCGGGATGACATCGTCCAGCTCGCCGTGGATGAGTTGGACCGATGGCCGGGCGTTAAGCTGAGGCTTCAGGTGCTCCGGCCCGGCGATGACCCCGGAATAGCCGACGATAGCCGCCGGTGGGGCTGAGCGACGCAGACCCACGTGGAGCGCCATCATCGTGCCCTGGCTGAAACCCACGAGCGCCAGCCTCTCCGATGGGAGCCCGTAGCGTTCGAGTTCTGAATCGAGGAATTGCTCCAGCGCCGGGCCGGCGGCGTTGACCCCGCGCCAAAGCTCGTGGAGGTCGCGAAACGTGAGCGTGAACCACTGGCGAGCACTTAAGCCTGCCTCCGGCAAAGGATCGGGCGCGTTCGGGGCGACGAAGGCAATTCCCGGCAATGACGGCTGCCACGCCTCGGCGAGCGCAATCAGGTCCTGCCCGTTCGCGCCGTAGCCATGAAGAAGGACGACGAGACCCTTCGCGGGTCCGCTCGGCTCCAGGCGGGGTCCGTCGAGATGTCGCATGCGTGTTGCTCAGAGCGGCGCGCCGGAGCGCCTTTCCTTGAGGATGGGGTGATAGGCCCACAACAGCCGGGCCGCGACGCCCCGCCAGGGGCGCCAGCGCTCCGCAAGCTCCAGCAGCTCGGCGGCGCTCGGGCGGCTGTCGAGACCCATGGCCCCCTCGGCCGCGACCTGCAGGGCGAGATCACCTGCGGCGAATGCATCGCGCCGGCCCAGGCAGAACATGATGAAAATGTCTGCCGTCCAGGGGCCGATGCCGGAAATGCGGGTCAGTTGCTCGTGGATGGCTTCATCCGGCAGGGCCGTCAGCGTTTCGATCACAAGCTCGCCCTCGGCAGCGGCACGGGCCACATTGCGCAACGTTCGCAGTTTTGGGGTGGATAGACCGGCGCCGCGCAAAGCCTCATCGCTTGCCGACAGAAGTGTTTCAGGACCGAGCGGTGCGACCGCGATTTCCAGCCGCGACCAGATCGCCGCCGCGCTCGCAGTCGAAAGCTGCTGGCCGACGATGATCCGGGCAAGGCCTTCGAAACCTGCCGGCCGCCGCCGCAGCGGGGGATCACCCGTGATATCGTGCACGCGCCGCAGATGCTGGCACTTGCGCCGTATCGCCCGCATTCCGGCGCGGATATCCTCGGCGCTCTCGATGATGCCGGCGTTTACGTCTTCCCGCCCGCTGGAATTTCGCAGCTTCGCCATTCCCGCCCGCTTATGCGCTACTCATTGCGTGGTGACGCTCGGCAGCTTAGCGCTTTTCGGGTCGAAGGGGATGTGGGATCAGAAAGCGGGCCGGCGGATTCAGCACGGATCTCCTGCCCAGCCTCCGTTGATTCTGATCGATCCCGCAGCCTGGGCTCGCCATATCCATGCTGGCATCCTTTTATCCAGTCAGTCGGAAAAGACTATAATCGCCGCATGACGCGACCCGTTTTCCGCTTTGCGCCCAGTCCCAACGGCGAGCTGCACCTTGGCCACGCACTGTCGGCGTTGACCGGGTTCGAGATGGCGCGGCGCCTCGGCGGGCGTTTTTTGCTGCGGATCGAAGATATCGACGTCAGCCGCACCCGGCCGGAACACGTCGAGGCCATTTTCGAGGACCTGGCATGGCTCGGCCTCGAATGGGAAGAGCCGGTTCGGCACCAGTCGAACCACTTCGACGACTACCGGAGAGCTGCCGAGGTGCTCGAGCGAATGGGTCTGCTCTATCCTTGCTTTCTGACCCGTGCGGAGCTCCGAGATTTCGTCTCGGAGCATCCCCATCTCACTGATCCCGATGGCGCGCCGCGGATCACGCGCGCGGATCATCCCTTGCAGTCTGATGAGCAGGCCCGTCGCCGCGCGGCTGGCCTGCCTTTCGCGATGCGCCTGGACATGAACCGGGCTCGAGCGGCCCTGCAGGACAGGACGGGGAGCGCTGAGCTGTCGTTTTCCGAGCTTGGGGCGGATGGTCGCACGTTCCGCCGCCTTCGCGCGCAACCGGAGCGATGGGGCGATGTCATTATCCTCCGCAAGGATATTCCTGCGAGCTACCATCTGGCAGTGGTTGTTGACGATTCGCGCCAGGGCGTGACGCACGTGACCCGCGGCCTCGACCTATTCCGGGCCACTGACGTGCACCGGCTGCTGCAGGTGTTGCTCGGCTTATCGGAGCCGGCCTACCACCATCATCGGCTCATTGCGGACGCGACCGGACGCAAGCTCAGCAAGAGTGCGCGCGATACATCGCTGAAAACCCTCAGAGCGCAGGGCATGACGCCGCAGGATATCCGACGACTGATTGCTTTTGGCGGGTGAATGTGCACGACAGGCGGCAATCAGACGCTGTCGTGCCACGCTTCTGAACAGAAATTAAGAGTCCGTTAAGACTTCTCAGAGCCTACTCCGGCTTCTGGAACTTTATCGATTCCCGCCGCTTTTCCAGCGTGTATTGTTTCACCTTCAGGTCCTCCCGAACCTTCATTGCCGAATGATGTCACTGCTTCACGACCTTGCACGCGACTACCAGGCGGCGCTGGTCGGCTTTGGGCAGGTGTTTGCTGCTTCAGCCATCCTCGTCGCAATCTGCTACTGGCTGAAGTTGCGCCTGATGAGGAAGCTGGGCTGGCAATCGGCCGGTCGGCCGAAGCGGCAGACCAGTGCTCGCCGGGTGCGTTCGAGGGCCACAACACGAACGGTTGCCCCGCCAAAACCCGTTTCTCCTGATCCGGTAGTGCTTCAGCCGCCAAGCGTGGCGCCAATGCGCATTTCTCCGGAAACGCACTCTGAACGCGCTGCGGCCCTCGTCCGGCAGGTGGTCGACCGGAGCGAGCGGGCGTGTGACCTGCATCAGCGCTCCCTCGTCCGGCTGGAGTCAGCGGACTACGCGTTTCAGCGACTGCTGCTCGAGGTGGCAGAGATCATCGCCTTTCCACAGGTGCAGGAGCCCGGAAGCTTGCCGCCGCCGGCCGAACAAATCCTTCCGGAGCAGGTTCGCAGGCTTGCAGCCTGAAGCCGGGTAATGCGCCTAGTGGAGCGAATTTGACATTTGATCCCCGTTTGCGGCACGCGCCGAATCGAATGTCAAATTCAGATACTCCACTAGTTGCTAGTAGTTGCTTTTGATTCCGACGTTTGCTCTCGAGCTTGCTGCGGCGGATGCAAATGTCGGAATCTGACCACTGGGCCTCGCGCACGGCTTCCGCTCTGATTTTCGGCTCCATTGACTTGGCCGTCGAGATCGGTGAACAGGCGGCAGCCCGCATTCGCAAGCCCGCGGAGAGCCCGCATGTCAGGATCAGCAGCGCACGACGCCGTGGCGCCGTGGCGCGCAACCGTTCTCACCCTGTTTCCGGAGATGTTTCCCGGCCCGCTCGGCCATTCTCTGTCCGGGCAGGCGCTCGCCTCGGGCGTGTGGGCGCTCGCCACTCGCAATATCCGCGATTTCGGCATCGGTCGGCATAGAACCGTCGACGGCAATCCGGCCGGCGGTGGGCCGGGCATGGTAATGCGTTGCGACGTGGCTGCCGCGGCCATCGATGCAGCCCGCGAGAGCGAGCCCGATGCTCCGCTCATCTATATGACGCCGCGCGGCACGCCGCTCACCCAGCCTCTTGTGCGCGAGCTCGTTGCGGGGCCGGGCGTGATGGTGCTGGCGGGCCGCTTCGAGGGCATCGACCAGCGCGTGCTCGATGCGCGGGAAGCACGCGAGATCTCGATCGGCGATTATGTCCTGTCAGGTGGCGAGCTCGCAGCCATGGTGCTGATCGACGCCTGCGTGCGCTTGCTGCCCGGCGTCATCGGCGCGCACGAATCGCTTTCGGAAGAGAGCTTCGAGGACAATCTGCTCGAGTATCCCCAGTACACCCGTCCCCGGGAGTGGGAAGGGCGATCCATTCCCGACGTGCTGCTCTCCGGCGATCACAAGCGCATTTCCGAGTGGCGGCAGACGGAACGGCTCAGGATCACGCGCGAACGCCGGCCCGATCTCATTGCCCGGGGCTCGCGAGAAGTCCTGACGAAATCCTAACGAAGCGAGAGTCGACAAGCGGGGCTGTTTGCGTTATCTACCCGCGATCCGAATTCCCGAAATGCTGCCGCATGGGGTCGACGGTCCGTTTGTCGAGCCCGTGGCGCGCATTGATACTCCGGTCGAGGTCCAGCCATGAACATCATCCAAGTGCTCGAGTCCGAGCAGATGAGCGCTGTCAGCGCCAAGCGCGTCATCCCCGAGTTCGGTCCCGGCGATACGGTCAAGGTGATGGTCAAGGTTATCGAGGGCGATAACGTCCGCACCCAGGCCTACGAGGGCGTGGTCATCGCGCGCTCCGGCTCCGGGCTCAACGAGAACTTCACGGTCCGCAAGATTTCCTATGGCGAGGGCGTGGAGCGCGTTTTCCCGGTCTACTCGCCCTACATTGCCGACATCGAGGTGCTTCGCCGCGGCAAGGTGCGCCGTGCGAAGCTCTATTACCTGCGTGGCCGCCGCGGCAAGGCGGCGCGCATCGAGGAGCGTACCGACGCCCGCGCCCGTCGCCTCAACGCCGCGTGCAAGGGCTTCAAGCGGCCGAAGGGCCAGCCGGACGACCTCAAGCAGATCAGCGGGATTTCGCCGGAGCTCGAGGCGCAGCTCAAGAAGTACAACGTCCTGCGCTTCGACCAGATCGCAGCGTTCTCCGATGAGGACATCGCCAACGTGGATGAGCTGCTGAAGCTCAATGGCCAGATCGAGCGGGACGACTGGGTCGGCCAGGCGAACCGTTTGATTGCCGAATCGACCGCTGGCGAAGTTCCGGCGGAAGAGGGCCAGCAGGAGCAGCAAAGCGCCTGAAGCGGCATCGCCAGCCTTCCAATTGAAAGCCCGGCTAAATGGCCGGGCTTTTTTGTGCTCGGATGCGACCTCGAAAGAGGATGCGCGCGTGCTTGCGGGCCGGGTCCCGTGTCTGGAACTGCGGGCCGGTCCTGGCGTTCGCGCAAATACCAAAGCCGTTTCGGACTCATCGGAATACCTATCAGAGCAGGATGAACGATGAGGCGCGAGGCACATCCCGAGGTCCTGTCGCGCCCTGGGCGCAGGGCGCCGGACGACCCACAGATCGCCGACTACGCGATCATCGGTGACTGCAGGACAGCCGCTCTGGTCTCGCGCGACGGTTCGATCGATTGGCTCTGCCTCCCGGATTTCTCCGATGGCTCGGTCTTCGCCGGCCTGCTGGACCGGGAGCACGGTGGCAGCTTCTCCGTCCGGCCTCAGCAGGTCTTCGTGGCCAGGAGGCGCTACATTCCCGACACTGCGGTTCTCGAGACGGTATTCGAAACCGAAACCGGCACCGCCAGACTGGTCGACCTCTTTCCCATCCTGGACGGCGTTGCCCCCATGGGACCCATGCGTGAGCTTTTGCGCGTCATCGAAGGTATTTCCGGGGAGGTCGAGCTCGGGGTTGGGATCGATGTCCAACCCGATTACGGGCGTCATTCCGCGGACCCCCGACATCGGGAAGGCCTTGGCTGGTGCTGGAGCTGGCGTAACGAAATTCTCGTACTCCGCAGTGATCTTCCCCTGGAACCCTCACCAAAGGGCCCTGCCGGTGTCTTCGCAATTCGCGCGGGGGAGAGGCGCTATCTCAGTCTGAGCTACACGAAAAACGATCCGGCTTTTCTGCCGCTGCTGGGGCCGGATGCTGAAGATCGCCTCGCGCGCACCGTGGACTGGTGGCATGGCTGGGCGCAGCGCTGCACCTATCATGGTCCCTATCGCGAAATGGTCCTCCGCAGCGCGATCACGCTCAAGCTCCTCACCTACTGCAACTCGGGCGCGATCATCGCCGCGCCGACCACGTCGCTGCCTGAAAGCATCGGCGGTGACCGGAATTGGGACTACCGCTACTGCTGGCTTCGGGATGCTGGACTAACCAACCAGGCTCTGGTGAGCCTCGGTTACGGCGACGAGGCCCGCTGCTTTCTCGGCTGGATGCTTCACGCAACCCGGCTGACCTGGCCTGAGCTTCAGATCGTTTATGACCTGTTCGGCAGGGCCGAGCTCGAAGAGGCCGAGCTGCCTCACCTGACCGGTTACAAGAATTCCCGACCTGTCCGAATTGGCAACGGGGCCTACCTCCAGCGGCAGCTCGATGTCTATGGCGAGGTGGCGATGTCAGCGGAGGCGGTTGTGAGTTGTGGCTACCGCCTCGATGCCCTGGAGGCGCGAATGCTGGCCGGGATCGCAGATGTGGTCTGCAGGCAATGGCAAGAGCCTGACAGCGGGATGTGGGAGATCCGCGGGGAGCGGCGCCACTATACCTTCTCGAAAGTCATGTGCTGGACGGCACTGGACCGTCTCATCAAGCTGCACGACCGCGGCGCTATTTCCCTGAATTTGCCTACGGAGCACTACCGGCGCGTCGAGCAGTCGATCAAGGATGCCATCGAGACGCGCGGGTTCAATCAAGAGCTGGGGAGCTATACGAGCGAGCTCGATGGCAGTCAGGTCGACGCGGCGCTGCTGCTGATGGCGTGCATTGGCTACAAGGACGCTTCGCATCCGCGCATGGTGTCTACCTACGAACTCGTCCACAAGCGGCTCGGGCGCGGCGGGCTGCTCTACAGGTATGAGCCGGATTACGACGGCTTCGGAAGCGAAGAGGCCGCCTTCGGGATCTGCAGTTTCTGGGCCATAGACAACTTGGCTAAGCGGAGGGACGTGCCAGCCGCGGAGCGGGCCTTCGAGCATCTGCTGGGGTTCGCCAACGATGTGGGGCTCTTCGCCGAGGAGATCGACGTTTCAACAGGTGCGCCAATCGGCAACTTCCCACAGGCATTCACGCACGTCGGCCTGGTCAACATCGCAACTGCCATCGAGCAAGCGCGGCAAGAGGTTTGAATTGCCCGAACCCGAATTAGTGCACCCCGCCTTTCTTTTGCTGTGGGCACTGATCGCGACCGTTGCTATGACGGCGATCCTTCAGGGCAGTCAGGGATTGGGCCTGTCCCGATTGAGCCTGCCCTTTCTGATCGGGTCATTTTTCAGCAACGATCGCAGCAAGGCGATGGTGCTCGGATTCATCGTTTACACCATCGGGGGTTGGCTGTTTGCCTTCGTATATTTTGCGATCTTCCTGAGCGTGAACATCTTCACGTGGTGGTTCGGAGCGCTGATCGGTGCGCTCCATGGCCTCATCCTGCTCGTCTGGGCGCTGCCCCTCCTCCCCTACGTACATCCGCGGCTGGCGTCGGAGTACCACGGCGTCACCTCGCGACGGCAGCTCGAGCCACCGGGATTCCTCGCTCTGAACTACGGGCGGAGGACTCCGCTGACGACGCTGCTGGCGCAGGCAGTCTACGGGGCGACGCTCGGCGGATTCATTCAGCTCCAGTTGATCGCCTGATCGCGGGGGTGCGGTCGTCAGTCCAGGGGACCATGCGCCGCAAGCCATGCCAGAACGTGCGGATGAAAACTGTCCGCATCCTCCTCGTGCAGCATGTGCGAGACGCCGGGGATCACGACGAGCTCGGAGCCGGCGATCTCCTGATGGATCACTTTTGCTGCCAAAACTGGTGTCGACGGGTCCTCCGAGCCGACGATGACGCGCGTCGGCAATCGGATTTCTTTCAGACGGGCCGTAATGTCGAGATCACGGATGGCATGGCACCAGCCCGCATAGCCCTTGGTCGGCGTGCTCAGCATCATTTTCTTCAGATGAGCGACGACCTCGGGCTTTTTCTCGACGGTCTCGGGAACGACCCAGCGGGCAATAGCGGTGTCGACGAGGCTGCTCAGATCTCCGGTCGCTGCGACGCGGATGCGTTCGTCCCACAGGGAGACAGCCTGTGCAGGCACAGCGCTGGTCGTCGAGACGAGGCAGAGGGAGTGGAACCGCTCAGGGTGCAGAATGCCGAGGTATTGCCCGACCATGCCGCCCATGGATAGGCCCAGAAAGCGCGCCTTTGCGACATCGAGATGATCGAGGAGGCCGACGACATCCGCGGCGAGGGTTCCAAAGGTGTAGGCGCCTTCCGGCGCTTCCGTGTTGCCATGGCCTCGGGCATCCATCCTGACGACCCGGTAACCCGGCTCCAGGGCGGCGGTCAGCGCGTCCCAGGTCGAGAGGTTGGTGGCGAGCGGATGGTGCAGCACGACAGCCGGGGCATCGGCGCGGCCCGACACCTCATAGTTCATCTCGATACCGTTGATCTTCGAGTGCATGACACCTCCTTCTGATCTGCAACCCCGGGATATCGGAGATCCTAATACGCCGGGACGCGCAGGTGTTGTAACAGTGCGCGCAAGGTCTCGGGGGCAAAGGCTGGATGCGGCCGGGTCGGCTACTTCGTCAGGCCAAGTGCGCGCGAAACCGAGCTCCAGCCGTTCACGAAGACGCCCGCGGTGGGCGTAATGGCGGGAGCAGGATCGGTAGTCGTCACGCTGGCGGTGACAGGCACCGCAGAGAGTGAGCCGTTGCGAATGCTTGCGAGCGTGCGCTTCTTCGGACCCGGCGCGACGATCCGTTCCTCCGCAATCTGCTGGTCGACGCCGGTCGGCATGAACGGCTCCGGCGCTACCTTCTGATACGGCGGGCAGTAGCCACTGGGGTCCAGCTTCGCCGGGTTCACCGAGCCGCTGAACTTTGCGTTCACCACGTAGCGTTTCTCGCAAACGGCGATGCTAGGCGGCACACGGGTGAGCTCGAAGAAGTCGTAAGCTTCCTTGAGCGTTTTCCAGAACTCGTAGTGCGGGCTGCTCTGGTGCAAAGCCATCTTCTCGTCCGTCATCCGGAATGGATAGGCGTGCACCTCGAAGGCCTCCAGTCCATTGATGAATGCTTCGCGCGCCAGCCCGTAAATTTCCTCCATCGGGCCGTCGGTCATGGCATAGCAGCCGGCCGACTTGCACTTGCCGTGCACCATCAGGAACTCGCCCGTCCGGTCGTGGGCCCGGTCGAAGGCGTTGGGATAACCGATATTGAAGGCAAGGTGGAAGTTGGAATTGGGATTCATCTGGTGACGGGTCACCCGATAGAAGCCCTCCGGCGCCTGCCGGTCACCCTGCTGCACCTTGGGACCCAGGTCTCCCGACCACTGACAGATCGGGTAGGTCTTGAAGTGGTAAAATCGTCCGTCGTCGCGCTGCTTCCAGACCTCCAGCTCCGACTCTTCCTTGAATATCCGGACGAAGATGGGCTGATCGATGCGCATATCCTTTCTGCCGAGGAGCATCATCGTCTCCTTCGACAAGGGCTGCAGATGCGGCGCGAGCTCGATTTTGGCGCAGGCGGCAACCAATCCGGCCACAGCGATCAGAATGCCGACGCGGATGAAGCGCATATGCCCCCGTCCCAGGCCCTCGGATTTCGCGCCACGCTCTGGCGCATCCCCGATTCGTGTGACCTGCCTTGGTAAAGAATCAGTTAACAACGCGACGCAAAGGCAATAGGCCGTCGAGCCGCCGCGGTGTCAAGCGCGACTGTACACGGGATTTTGACAGCCGGAGGCGTCCGAACGATCGTCCAATGACAAAGGGATCAATAACTTAGAGGCTGTGGCCGATCTGCATGAAGCGTTCGTGCCGCTGACCCCGGATCTCCGCCGGAGACCGACCTTCGAACTCGGAGAGCGACTCTGCGATGGCGTCCCCTGTTGCAGCGAGCGCCTTTTCCGGCTCGCGATGGGCGCCACCGACCGGCTCGGCAATGATCTCGTCGATCACCTTGAGCTGCATCAAGTCCTGGGCGGTGATCTTCATGTTGGTGGCTGCATCGATTGCACGCGCCGAATCGCGCCACAGGATCGACGCCGCCGCTTCCGGGGAAGCCACTGTGTAAATGGCGTGCTCCAGCATGAGGATGCGGGTGGCCGTGGCGATGGCAACAGCGCCCCCGGAGCCGCCTTCTCCGATCACGACAGCCACGATGGGCACGCCGAGCGAGAGGCAGCAGTCCGTGGAGCGCGCGATGGCTTCCGCCTGGCCCCGTTCCTCGGCACCGATTCCGGGATACGCGCCTGCCGTGTCGATGAACGTGATGACCGGCATTCCGAAGCGGTCGGCCATCTCCATCAGCCGCACGGCCTTCCGGTAGCCTTCCGGCCGGGCCATGCCGAAGTTGTGCCGGATGCGGCTATCCGTGTCGGAGCCCTTCTCGTGCCCGATGACCATGACCGACTGGTCACGGAAACGGCCCAGGCCCCCGACAATGGCCTGATCCTCCGCGAAATAGCGATCTCCCGCCAGCGGGGTGAAGTCCTCGATCAGGGCGTTGATGAAATCCAGCGTGTGCGGGCGTTCCGGATGGCGCGCGCCCTGCGTCTTCTGCCAGGGCGTCAGCTTGGCATAGGTCTCGGCCAGAATCTGGTGCGCCTTCTGCTCGAGCTTGGAGATCTCCTCAGTGAGCGAAACGGCATTCTCGCCATTGCTCAGGGCCTTCAGCTCGGCGAGCTTGCTCTCCAGCTCCGCGACCGGCTTCTCGAACTCGATGTACGTCCTGATGGGCTGTCGATCCATGAGTGACCAGGGTTTGCCGCAGCTTTGGAAGCGGCGGCCGGCTCTACTTGGCCTGGACAATCGCCAGGGTCGCAGCCGAAAGTCAAGAATACACCGCAGCGCACCATGATGCATCGAGCCGAAACGAGGCCAGGCTTAAGTATTTCCTGCATCTCGGCCAGATGAGGGAAGAGGCTCAGCGCAGCTTTGAACTCGCAAGCGGATGATGCTCCAGAACCAGACGGCGCAGGCGTTCTTCAAGCACATGCGTGTAGATTTGCGTCGTCGAGATGTCGGCATGTCCGAGGAGCTGCTGAACTGCACGAAGGTCGGCACCGCGGTCGAGCAGATGGCTCGCGAATGCATGCCGCAGCACGTGGGGGCTGACCCGCCGGGGATCGAGGCCGGCGGCAAGGGCGAGCTCCTTGAGCTCTTGGGCAAGCCGCTGCCGGGTGAGATGCCCCTCGGCGCTCCTTGACGGGAAGAGCCAGCGTGTCCTCGTCATCGGGGCGAGCCCGTCCTCAGGGTGCTGCCCGACCTCGAGATAGCGGTCGAGAGCCGTGCGAGCGGCAGCATTGAGCGGCACCAGCCGTTCGCGGCCGCCTTTGCCCTTGATGGTGAGGACGCGCGAGTCACCGTGCAATACGGCGCGCGGAAGTGAGACTAGCTCGGAAACCCGCATGCCCGTCGCGTAGAGCATCTCCAGCAGGCAGTAGAGCCGCAGCGCGACGAAGCGCTCTCGGCCGGTCGTGCCCTCGATGCGCGCGCGGGCCGCTGCAATCAGCCGGTCGACCTCGGCGACGGACAGCGTCTTTGGCAAGGGTTGGTTGAGTTTTGGGCCCTGAATTCCGAGCACGGGGTCCTCGGAAATCTGTCCCTCGGACAGCAGGAATTTGTAGAGCTGTCTCAGCGCGGAGAGCCGCCGTGCACGGGAGGAGGCCGCCATGCCCTGCGCGGCGAGCGACGTAAGATAGGCTGAGATGTCGGCCGGCAGAACACCGGTAAGCCGAACACCGCGGCCGCTCAGGAACCCCGAGAAATCTTCCAGGTCACGCCGGTAGGCTTCCAGAGTATTGGCTGCGGCGCCCCGCTCCGCGGCCAGCATTTCAAGAAACGAGTCAATCAGTGCGCCGGAATTCGGCATGGCCGGCTACTAATGGCTAGCCGATCGCGGCCAGGCACCGAACAGGGCTTCTAACCCGACACGCCGCGCCTCGGCCTCGAGCCCGACCCGCTTCAGCGCTCGTATGGCATCGCCGAGCGCGATGATGTGGGCGCCTTCCGCGCCTTTCGGGCCGAGTGTCTGCATCACCAGCAAGATCGTTCGCGCGAACTGCTTGCGACTGGACGCCTCCTTAAGCTCCGTAAGAACTCCGGTTTCGGGCAAGTAGCCGTCGTTGGGCTGCGGCGTATTGCTTGCCGCGTGCCAGAGCTGCATCGGCACCTGGTAGTCGAGGGCATCGAGCACTGTCGCAAGCCGATGCAGGACCGGCGCGCTGAAGCCGCCGCGTAAGGCAAGCGCCTCGACTGCTTGAAGGTGCAGGCCGCGGGGGACGCGGAGATCGACGTTGGCAATGTCCGAAAGAGCGAGCCAGTGCTCGAGGCGATCGCCGTCGCGCCTGCCTGCCGTCAGGGCGGTCCACCAGGCGCGCGCACTGGCGTGATTGCCGGACAGCAGGGCCGCTTCAATGGCGGTCTCGCCGAACCAGGCCAACTCCGCCGACTTCGGAACAGCCTCGGCGAGTGGCGCCACGACCATCAATGCATGGAAGTACACACCCGCCTGCCGTGCATCATCGACGAATGCGCGGATGATCTGGGCCTGCCGCACAGGGTGGCGTTCCGCCTCGACCGCCTGGAGCAACACTGCACGACGGAAGAGCGGGTCGACATTGGAGGCCAGCGGCCGGGCCAGGTCTTCGGGTGAGAGCCGCTGGGCCCTGTAGACGTCCGCCAGGGCATCCGGCGTGATGACGTTGCGCCGGGCGGCGGCTTCCGCGGCAGCGATGCGCAGCCGTTCGTCGGTCGCGGGGTCGAGCACCAGGGCGGAAAGCAGAGCGGCATCGGCCCGCTCGACGATGTCGTTCAGGTCGACCGCATTTGCGAGCTGCAGCAGCCGATATTGGGTCGGCGTGATACGCTCGCTGCGCTGCAGGCGTGGCTTGCCACCTGAGGCAACAGCATTGAGCGCACTGATCAGCCCAGCATCGTCGAGGCCCTCCTCCCGGGCAAGCTCCGCAGCCAGCGATGCGGCTGACGTGTTGCCGGCCGCCGCCGCGCAGTAGCCTGCAAGAACGAGCATCTCGGCTCCGAGCTGGCGCGGCAGGTCCTGCTTGCGCGCCGCCGCGTCCCGCACCCCGCTGCAGCCGCTATCGCGTCGACCGACTGCAATGTCGTATCGTGCCGATAGGGCCGTGATGAGCGGGTCGGATGAGGCGGACCCTGCGGTCGAGAACAGCTCTCCCAGAGCTTTCAGCTGCCCGGACCGATAAAGCGCTTCGGCGCGCAGCGCGGTGAATTCAGCCGTGCCGGTGCCCGCCGGTCCCGAACCGGCTTCGGTCATCAGGTGGCGCCACACGCTCATCATGGCTGGAGACAGCGGCGGTAACTCGAGCCGCGTCATCATCTGCCCGGCCGTGGCGAGGTCGATGCCCGTCCACGGGTCGAACGGCAGACCGGAGCCATCGTTGGACATTACCGGCGGCAGCTCAGACCGCTCCACGGGAGCCAGGAGGGGCGTCATGGGTGTAGATTGCGGCTCCGGAGCGTAAGGTCCGCTGGATCGCGGGGGCGGCAGATCGCGCCTGTAGAGGTCACGGTTTTCCTGTTGGCGCCGTTCCGGCTGCCCGCCCCACGGGGGAAAGCGGTCATCGAACGGGCGCCATGAGTCCTGCGCCGTCGCCGCTGGCGCGATCGACAGTGCGCCCGTCAACCAGATCGCCAGCATCAGGGCAGCAGCAGGCTGGCGGTTCATCCCTCGCGGCCCCCCAATGGCTCCGTTTCTGCTCCGACGGCGGCTTGTGCTACTGACGAACCTTGACGCCCGGCACCGGCGTCGAGACCTCCCGGGGCACCGGCTCGAAGTATTCGGCCAAGGCCCACAGTCCGCCGTACGCAACGCCGGCGACGCTGCCCGTGATCATCAGGAATCGAAATAGAGTGGGCATGTCGGCCAACCTACACGATGCGTTTTGCTGCTCCAAGTGCTGCCATTATGGCCCTATTAACCAAAACGGCAACGCGGGCTCAAGCAACAGCGCGTATCCGGTTCCGGCCTTCTGCCTCACTTGTCTCTGCCCGTGACTTGTGTGACGGTCACCCGCCATCTATCACCGGGATCCGGCAAATCCATCGGCTAAGTCATGGTTCGATTCGGTTGTAACGTGAAGCATCAAAGCGCCGCCGCGTGCGAGCGTGCCCGGGTGATCCGCGAGGCGCTCGGGCCGAGATCGCTCGTCATGGTGGGGCTGATGGGCTGCGGGAAGACGTCCGTCGGCCGGCGGCTGAGTGCCAAGCTCGATTTGCCGTTCGTCGATGCCGACGAGGAGATCGAGACGGCAGCCGGCAAAACCATCAGCGAGATTTTCGCCGATCATGGCGAAGCACATTTTCGCGACGGGGAGCGCAAGGTCATTGCGCGGCTTCTGACGAACGGCCCACAGGTGCTGGCGACCGGCGGCGGCGCTTTCATGCATCCGGAGACACGGCAGAACGTCAAACGGGCCGGCATCTCCATCTGGCTCAAGGCGGATCTGCCGGTGCTCATGCGGCGCGTCATGAAGCGGGACAACCGCCCCTTGCTGAAGACCGCTGATCCAGAGGCCCGCATGCGCGAGTTGATGGCGGAGAGATACCCGGTCTACGCGGAGGCCGATCTCATCGCCAACAGTCGCGACGTGCCTCACGACGTCATCGTGGAAGAGATCCTGGATGCGCTGCTGAAGGGGCCGCTGGCTGTCGGCGCTCATGACAAGCGCGCTTCAGTAGCCGCTTCCGAAGCGACGGGCAGTTAGGGCGAGCCGATGTCACGCGACACTCTGCAGGATGCTGGCGCCGGAAGAGGCCGCGCGGCCCGTCTTGTCCAAGTCGCCCTCGGCGACCGGGCATATGACGTGCACATCGGGCCGGGATTACTGGAGAAAGCGCCACTGCTGATCGAGGCGGTCCTTGGTGATTGCCGCTGCGGGATCGTGACGGACGAAAACGTTGCCGGCGCTCATCTTGGCCCCTTGCAGACCAGTTTGAGCGAAACGGGGCGGCATGCCGGCTCGATCGTGCTGCCGGCGGGCGAGGCAACGAAGAGCTTTGCCCAGCTTGATAATCTCTGCCAGCAGCTTTTGAAAATGGGGCTCGAGCGCGGCGATGCCGTGATCGCTCTGGGCGGCGGCGTGATTGGCGATTTGGCGGGCTTTGCAGCCAGCATCGTCCGCCGCGGCATGCGCTATGTTCAGATCCCGACGACGCTGCTCGCCCAGGTCGAGTCCTCGGTGGGCGGCAAAACGGGCATCAACACGCCCCAGGGTAAGAACTTGGTGGGCGCCTTTCACCAGCCGAGCCTTGTGCTGGCCGACACCTCCGTGCTCGCGACCCTGCCGGCCCGTCAGATGCGGGCCGGCTATGCCGAAGTCGCAAAGTACGGCCTGCTCGGAGATGCCGCCTTTTTCGCGTGGCTGGAGGAAAACTGGCCAAGCCTGTTCGCGCACGATCCGGCCGCGCTGATGCAAGCTATCGGCCGTTCTGTCGAGATGAAGGCCGAGATCGTGGCCCGCGATGAGACGGAAACTGGTGACCGCGCCTTTCTCAATCTTGGTCACACGTTCGGGCACACACTCGAAGCCTGGACCGGCTACTCGGACCGGCTCCTGCATGGCGAAGCCGTTTCCATCGGCATGTGCCTCGCCATCCGCCTCTCGGAAGAGTTGCGCTTCTGTCCGCCGCAGACGGCAGCGCGCGTGGCAGCACACTTGAAGACTGTAGGTCTGCCTACCCAGATTGGGGACATCCCCGGCGACCTCCCGAGTCCCCAGGACATCGTGCGCCTCATGCGTCAGGACAAAAAGGTGCGGCAGGGCCGGCTGACGCTCGTGCTGATCAACGGCATCGGCGAAGCCTTCACGACGCGGGATGTCGAGCCCGCGCGGATCGTGGACTTCCTGGAGCGGATGACGGGTTAGATTCGCTGCCCGCGGCGCGACACGCTCGCAATCCGGTTCACATTCAGCTCATAACGGGGGCCGGCCGCCAACTCAGGCTCGATCGATCATGACCACGTTCCAAATTCTGATAACCGCGTTCTCCGTTCTGATACTCATCGTCATGTCGGCGTTTTTTTCCGGCTCCGAGACGGCGCTGACGGCGGCGTCCCGCGCGCGCATGCATGCGCTCGAGCAGGAGGGCAACCGCCGGGCCGAGCTCGTGAACCGGTTGCTTGCCACGCCGGAACGCATCATCGGGACGGTCCTTCTCGGCAACAACCTCGTCAACATCCTGGCCTCGTCGCTGACGACGGGGCTGCTGATCGCAATTTTCGGCGAGTTCGGCGTGCTTTATGCGACCGTCGTGATGACGGTCGTCATCGTGATCTTTGCCGAGGTCCTGCCCAAGACCTACGCTATCGCCTTCCCCGACCGCATCGCGCTCGGCGTGGCGCCGGCGATGCGCGTGATCATCCAGGTGCTGTGGCCGCTCACCGCGCTGGTGCAGTTCATCGTCTCGAGTATCCTCAAGGTCACCCCCGGACGTGCTGACGACGATGCCAACATCCTGGCGCCCCACGAGGAGCTGCGCGGGGCCATCGAGTTGCAGCAGAAGGAGGGCATGGTCACCCGGCTGGACGCCGCGATGCTGGGTGGTGTTCTCGACCTGCTCGATCTGAAGGTCCTCGACGTGATGGTCCACCGCACCAAGATGCAGACGCTCAATGCCAGCACGCCGGTGGACAAGCTCGTCGAGGAGGTTCTGAAGGGCCATTACACCCGGCTACCGGTGTGGGAGGACGAGCCCGAGAACATCATCGGAGTTCTGCACACCAAGGACCTGCTCGTTGCCCTCGGCCGTGTCGATTGGGAGGCCGAGAAGCTCGATGTCAAGGAGC
>JAEVZQ010000369.1 GCA_023392135.1 Pseudomonadota bacterium
CACCATGCCAGCCGCCGGCCGCGAGCGACCGGCCTCTCCCGCTGAGTGGGCGTGCGAGAGGAGCCACTTTGTTTATCAAGGCAATTGATGCGGGTCAGGGCACGAACGTGGAAGAACCACTAAGAACAGTCAAATGAGCCAGATCCTTTCCAATAAAGTCGTCGCGGCGCTTCAGAGCGACGCGGAGCTGTCGCCGGAGCTCACTCGGCTGATGAAGAACGCCCGCGCAGCGAGTGATTTTCTCAAAGCGCTGGCCCATGAGCACAGGCTGATCCTGCTGTGCCTGCTGGCTGAGCGCGAGCGCTCTGTGACCGAGCTCGAGGAGCTTCTGTCCCTGCGGCAGACCACGGTCTCCCAGCAGCTTGCGCGGCTGCGATTCGATGGCATCGTGACCACGCGCCGGGTCGGCAAGGTCGTCTATTATAGCCTGGCCGATACCAGCACGCTGAAGTTCGTGAAGGTGATCTACGACATGTTCTGCTCAGGCCCAGAAGCCGAAAAAGACACGGCCTGAGCACGGACGGCGAAAGCGCATCGACGTCGCGAACGCCGCCATTCGAGGGGAAACGCTGCTGTGGACGGGCTCATCGCACCGGTCGGCGGCTTCATTTGTGGAGGTCTGGCCGGGTTCGCCGCGCAGTACGGACGGCTGTGCACAATCGGCGCCATGGAAGATGCCCTGGTCGCCGGCGACTTCCGCCGCGCCGGCTCGTGGGCCCTGTCAGCCGCGGTCGCTGTCCTCATAACGCAGGGGCTCGTATTCGCAGGTGCGCTCGAGCTTTCCGGCACCCACTACGTCCGTCCCATGCTCGACGCCACCGGATTGCTGGTTGGTGGTCTGCTGTTCGGCCTCGGGGCCGCGCTGGTGGGCACGTGCGCCTTCGGCCTGCTCGTCCGGCTCGGGACTGGTGACCTGCGCGCGCTGATCTGCGCTCTCGTCGTAGGCCTGGCAGCATTCTCCGCAACAGGAGGTCTCCTCAGCCCCCTGCGGCTGGCCCTGTCCGAGCTCGGCGCCCTCGACACTTCTGCGATTGGGGGCAAGACACTCTCCGGCCTGCTCGGCGCCGGTCCGGGCAGCGCCGCTGCGTTCCTGTCCGCTCTCATCGTCGCAGGTGCACTGCTGACATTCGCGCTGACGAATTGGCGGCTCTACCGCAAACCGCGCCTGATCGCGGCCGCGTGCCTGATGGGTCTCGCCGTCGCAGGAGGCTGGGTGGTCACGGGCGTGCTTGCCGATCCCTTCTCAGGCCAGCGGCTGGAAAGCCTCACGTTCGTTGCACCGCTCGGCCGCCTTCTCCTCCAGGTGATGGGCGAGAAGCTTTCGAGCACCGAGTTTGCAGTCGCGACGGTATTCGGCGTCAGTGCCGGCTCGTTCGCAGTCGCCGCCGCGCGCGACGAGTTGCGCTGGGAGGCGTTCGATGACCAGCGCGAGATGCGCCGCCACCTTCTCGGCGCACTCCTCATGGGCCTCGGCGGCGTCCTGGCCCGCGGCTGCACCATCGGCCAGGGGCTGACCGGGTTGAGCACACTGTCGATTGCCGCACCGATCGCGGTTTTTGCGATGGTGGTGGGGGCCCGCGTGGGGTTGGCTTATCTGGTGGACGGGCGGCGGCTGTTCGGTCGAGGTGTTTGAGCGCACCTTCGTTTAGCAACGCCGGGCATTCAGTCCCGGGAAAGAGCAGTCCGGGACTGAGTGCCTGGAGCACTTCTGACACCGCTCGCAATAAAGTCGGAGAATTAGTGCTGCTCCGTTTTACTGCTTGATGGCCGAGCTGGGCTGGACCGCTCGCTGTGGACGTGGAACGGCGATCGGCTGTGCAGCCTCGTTGCGCGAATTCCTTGTGGATCGGCGCTTGTCGCTATCGATGAAGCTGCGCAGCATGGACGAGAAGAGCTCTGCCGCCACAGGGCTGATGTTCCGGTAGTTCTCCCACGAGCTGACCTTCGCAACCTGCAGCCACCCCTCGTACTCGTCATAGCTGAGCTCACGAACCTGCGCGCCCGCCTTTCTGAAGGTGTCGACGGCGGTTTTCAGCGCATCCCGTTGCGTCTCGACGAAGTACTCGTCAGAGATGGCGGCTGCTTCTTCGAACGCTCGCTGCTCCGCTGGCGTGAGCGACTCCCAGGCGGCGCGTGACATGATCAGCGGCTGGAACGAGGTCCAGATCCCGTACCCGCCGAACGTCGCGTACTTGGCGTGCTCGTAGATGCGGAACGAGACGAAGGATTCATAGGAGGTCAGGGCGCCTTCGAGCTCTCCGGAGCCCATCCGGCTGGCAATCTCCGTCGAGGGCATCGACGGTGTATCGCCGCCAGCCGCCTGCACCATGAGATCGAATGCCTTGTCGCCTGTACGAACTGATATGTCCTTCACGGTGTCCGGGCCAGCAACCTCCTGAGAGCGGCTGGCGATGCCGCCCCCGAGCCACCACCAGGTCAGGATGCGAATGCCCTTGTCCATGGCGAGCGCCTGAAGCTTCTCCTCGAACTCCGAGCCCTTGAGCAGCCCCGCTATCTCCGTGTTGGCAGGTACGCCGGGCAGCAGGCCGATCGAGAACTCGGGCACTTTCTTTGTGCCGTAGAAGAGCGGGTAGATCGCGAGCTCGAGCCGGCCGTCGACCAGGGCATCGAACTGCTCCGCCGGCTTGAAGCCCAGGGCGGACTTGGGGTGGATGGTGAGCTTGAGGCCAGGAACGCGCTTCTGGACTTCGGCCATGAAGACGCGGGCTGCACGATCGCGCGCATCGACGTCTGCCGACCACTGGTGAGAAATACGGAACTCGCGCGCCGCGAGCGGCTGTGACAGCCAAGCTGCTCCGAGCAGCACTACACTCAACAATATACAGCCCGAGCGCAGCATGGACGAAATCCCCCCGTTTAGGCTCCGGATGCTACAACAACTGATCGCTCCGGCGACCTGAGCCACCGGATGGCCCCAACCCATGCCACGGCACCTCGTCGATTCCAAGGCGGAGTACTGAATTAGCATTGACGATGTCAGGAGGCTGAGGTTCGGTTTTTTGCCGTTCCGGCCTGGGCGGCCGGGGCTGGCGGCCGAAGGAAGCGCACACTGGTCTGAGGCGCTGGATTGGCATATAAGCGCCACACATCTAATTGCCTCAAGGTGGTTGCCTTACAGGTGCGCTCAGGAACCCGGCTGGGCTGGCCGCCAGGGCAGGGCCGAAAGGCTCAAGCTGTTCAGGAGATTATCAATGGTGCGGGCGTCCTGGTCACCCGATAGCTGGAGGTCGAAGCCGATTGTCCAGGTTCCCGATTATTCGGACAGTGCTGCGCTCGCAGAGGTGGAGGCCAAGCTTGCCACCTTCCCTCCTCTCGTGTTTGCAGGTGAGGCGCGCCGGCTGAAGAAGGACCTGGCAGAGGTCGCCGCGGGCGACGCATTCCTGTTGCAGGGAGGCGAC
>JAEVZQ010000370.1 GCA_023392135.1 Pseudomonadota bacterium
CATGATCGGCTCGAGCAGCACCGGGCTGCACTGCGGCAGACCCTCCGCCATTCCAATGCGTCCGGCCTGACGGAAGGCCATGTCGGAGGAATCGACCGTGTGATAGCTGCCGTCCGTCAACGTCACCGCGATATCGACCACGGGGAAGCCGAGCGGTCCCTGTTTCAGGTAGTCCTCCACGCCGATCTCGACGGATGGAATGAACTGCCGGGGTACCACGCCGCCCGTGATGGTCTCGGAGAACTGGAACCCGCTTCCGCGCGGCAGCGGCTTGATGTCGAGCACCACATCGCCGAACTGTCCGTGGCCGCCGGACTGCTTCTTATGCCGCCCTCTCACCGTGGTCGGCTTGCGGATGGTCTCCTTGTAGGGCACGAGCCGCCGCTGGCTGTCGACCGCCACGCCGTATTTGCGGTTCAGGCGTTCGAGCGCAACCCGGAGATGCATCTCACCCTGCCCGAGCAGCACGAGCTGGTGCGTATCCGGGTTCTGCTCGACCGAAAGAGAACCATCCTCCTCGACCAGCTTGCCTAGGGCGGTCGAGAGCTTGACCTCGTCCTTCCGGTCCTTCAGCCCGAGCGCGACGCCATAGACGGGCTGGGGCGGCAGCGGGGTCTCGATCTGCGCGACGCCGTTCTTGTCGAGGCTGATCGTGTCACCCGTCCGGATGTGGTCGAGGCGCCCGAGGGCGACCGTATCCCCAGGCTTGGCATTCTGTCGCTTCCGGGTTTCCTGCCCCACGACAGAGAACAGACCGGCGATGCGATCCTCGCCGCCCGGGCCCACCACTGTCCCGCCATCCGGGATATCGCCGGTCAGCACGCGCGCAAGCGAGAGCTTGCCGCCATGGGCGGTGTAAACGGTCTTGAACACGTAGGCCGCAGACTGCGCGCCGGAGAAGCCAAGCCGCTCGGCCGTCCGCTCGACGAACGGCGCCTCATGGCGCAGCGCCTTCAGCAACCGGATGGTACCGTTCCCGCGCTCGGCCGAGCCAAGCAGCACCGGACAGATGAGCCCTTCGCGCAGCTCCTTGGAAAGGTCGTCGAAGACCTTGTCGCGCGGCGGCTGCATGTCCGACAGAAGCTGCTCCATCAGCTCGTCGTCGTAATCTGCAAGCTGCTCCAGCATGTGGAAGCGGGCTTCCTGCTCCCTTTCCTGCACGCCTTGCGGCATCTCGACGACCTCGGACGGCGCGTGCTCGCGATAGACGAAGGCGCGTTCGAGCGCGAGGTCGACGAAGCCGGTCGCGATGTCGTTCTCCCAGATGGGAATCTGCCGCAAGACGAGCGGCTTGGCGCTGGCGGGCTGCAGCAGGGGAATAATGTCGCGAACCCGCGTGTCGAATGTGTCGATCTTGTTCAGGAACAGCAAGTGGGGGATGCCGCGGTCGTCGAGTTGCTTGAGAATGAGCTGCAGCGCAGGCACGCGCTTGGGATCAGGCTCGCAGACAACCACGGCCGCGTCGCAGGCAGTCAGCGCGGCGGAGCTTTCATGCTGGAATTCAATGGAACCGGGGCAGTCGATGAATGTGAACTGGTCCCCGAGGTATTCGACCTCGGCGACATTGAGCTCGGTGCTCATGCCGTGGGCGCGCGCCTCGGGACTGGCATCGCCGACGGTCGATCCTTCCGTGACGCGGCCCTGTCGCGAGATCGCGCCGCTGCGGGCGAGTATGGCTTCAAGCAGAGTAGTTTTGCCGCTGAGATAGGGTCCAACCAGTGCGATGCACCGGGCGGAGCGGCCTTGCGAGCCTGCTGTTTGCCCCATGGGGTCCTCCTCTGTAGGCGTCAGGACACGCACCGCGCGCCCCGCGCCTCGAGAGGAGCGCGGCAGGACCATTATGTTCGCGCCGCCTGAACCCGAGCGCAAGGGGGGATTCGTATGCTGCAAGACAGTTTGCAGATCGCCGCCCCGCGGCATTGTCGAACCTATTCGGGCCAGACGTCAGCGGGCGAGTATCCGCCCTGCCTCCGGACCGGCGACCGGTTTCCGGCAGCCACCCTTCGCGACCGAACAGCTCGCGAAAAGCTCCGAGTTGTAGAGCGACTTACCTGCACTGCAACATCAACGCGTGCGGCGCAAAAGAATAAGCCGAAAGTATGGTCACTGAAGAAATAACTTGACGTGAGTTATTTGAGCCGCATCATAACTGTCATGGAACTTTGATATCGAAGCGGTGTTAACCGTTCGGGTCAAAGCAGTGAGCAGGGCGTGGTTCCCATGGGCATCGATAGGCTTGTAAAAGCTGCAGAGGCTGCCGGATACGCCATGGCGAACTCGGAAGATCTGCTCGTTCCCGCGCCGGCGCCTAAAAAGAGCGATCCCCAACCGTGGCGCTCTGCTGAGCCGCCGGCCCATCGCGTCGAGCAGCGGGCGCTCGTCCCCGTGAAGCCGCACAGCGGCATTCGCGACTGGTGGTTCGCGCTCTCCAGTAAGGCTACAGCCTGACGGCATTTTGGTCGCGGTCCGCTGCCGCGAGCCACTCCAGAACCTGCCCGTACTCTTCCGCAATCCAGAAGTGACCTCGTTCGCCCAACTCGGTCAGTGTCGCTCCGGGAATAGCGCGGGCGAGGTCGCGGGCGGCTGCGAGCGAGACCAACCGGTCATCCTTGCCGATCCAGATCCGCGTCTTTGCTGTGATCTTTTCTAGCGGGACGTGCCACTCACTCGAGAACAGGCGTAGATCTGTTGCCGGGCCGACGCCTCCTGCCTGCAGCCCATCTCGGCTGATCTCGCCGAAGAAGTCGTTGATGGCCGGCTTGCGAAGCAACTCACGATCAAAGCGGGACTGCCCGATCATGGCAAAGGAGACGGCGCGACGCGACCACCGGTTCAGCAACCGGCCATAGGTTTCGAACAAAGCCTCTGTCAGGCGCGGACGCTGACCGAGCCAGAAGAACGCCAAGCGCTGAACCATGCCTAGCTGCCTTCTCGATCCATCCGAAACGAGCGGCCCCACGGGCACTGCCAGCGCCATGGCCATCACCCGGTCCCCGAGTTCGGCCGCCGTCGCTGCAGCGTACGGCGCTCCGCCCGATATTCCGATGATGGAAATGCGATCGAGGCCGAGGCCGCCAGCCAGCTGGGCCGCGTCATGGGCCCACGCGGACAGTGAGGGCTGCGGATGCGCATCGCTGCCGGCGTAGCCCCAGCGGTCCGGCGCGATGAGCCGCAGCC
>JAEVZQ010000419.1 GCA_023392135.1 Pseudomonadota bacterium
GTTCTCCACCTCGGCCCCGCGCCAGCCGTAGATCGACTGGTCGTCGTCACCGACGCAACACAGGTTGGGAGAAGCCGAGCCCTGCGCCAGCAGCCTTAGCCAGAGATACTGCGCGACGTTGGTGTCCTGGTACTCGTCGACAAGCATGAACCGGAAGCGGCGCTGATAGTCGGCCAGCACGTCCGGATGGTCGCGCAGCAGCCGCAAGCTTTCGAGCAGCAGGTCGCCGAAATCGACGGCGTTGAGCTCTTTCAGACGCTTCTGATAGTCGGCATAGAGGGCCGCGCCCTTGCCGTTGGCAAAAGCAAAGCTCTCGCCCGCGGGCACCTGGGCCGGGCCGAGGCCGCGGTTCTTCCAGCTATCGATCAGGGCGGCGAGCTGTCGTGCCGGCCAGCGGTCCTTCTCGACGCCGCCGGCCTCGATCACCTGCTTCATGAGGCGGATCTGGTCGTCCGTGTCGAGGATCGTGAAGCTGCTTTTCAGCCCCACCAGCTCGGCGTGGTGGCGCAAAATCCTGGCGCTGATCGAGTGGAAGGTGCCGAGCCAGGGCATCCCTTCGACGGCCCCGCCGATGAGCTGCCCGATCCGCTCCTTCATCTCCCGCGCCGCCTTGTTCGTAAAGGTGACGGCAAGGATCTGGCTGGGGCGTGCTCGGCCGGAAGCAAGAATGTGAGCAATTCGGGTTGTAAGCACCCGCGTCTTGCCGGTCCCCGCGCCGGCGAGCACGAGCACAGGGCCGTCCAAGGTCTCGACCGCTTGCCGCTGCGCCTCGTTCAGGCCAGCGAGGTACGGTGGCTCCGCCGCCCGCAGCGCGCGCTGAGAGATGGGCAGGAGATCGGGCTCTGCGGGTACGCTGCCTGACTGCGGCGCGGCGGGGGCAAGCGCATCCTCGCCCCGCGTCTGGTGCTTACGATTCGACTGCATGGATCAAATATAGCATGTCAAAAGCGGCAATTCCGGTGCCTGCGGCAGCCGCGCACAGTAATGTTGTACCACCTTTGTTGTGCAGCGCCGGAAAGATGTCCCATGTTCTGGCGAGCTGTGCGATAAATCGGGGCGGAACATCGGGACAACGGCGGGGTTCACGGCGGAATGCAGTTCAAGGCTGTTCCGAAGTGGACATCGTGCCCGGCTGCTTGGACGAGGCCTGATGCGGACGATACGATCACGCGGGGTTGATTGGGCATGAACGGCGCCCTCCTCTGGACCGCCGGTCTGATCGTGACACTGCTTGCGGCACTGTTCGCGGTGCCGTACGCGGTCGATTGGAATGCCTATCGGGGTACGTTCGAGACGGAGGCCTCGCGCATGCTCGGCCGCGAGGTGCGTGTGGGCGGTGATGTCTCGCTCCGCCTCCTGCCTGTGCCCTACATCAGTTTCGAAAAGCCGCGCATTGCCGATGCTGCCATCGGTGAGGCGTTCTTCCGCGCCGACAGCTTCACCATGTGGCTCGCCCTGCCGCCGCTGGTGCAGGGGATCATCGAGGCCAAGCAGGTCGAGATCAAGCGGCCTGTCCTCAGGTTGGAAGTTCACGAGGACGGCGGCGGCAATTGGAGCACATTCCAATTCAGCCGGGCGGATCTGCCCTTCGTACCGCGTGGTTTGACCCTGCAGTCGGTCAAAGTCACCGATGGCACCCTTGCCCTGCATGGTGTCGGTGGTGAGCCGCTGACCAGGATCGAAATCGCTGACGGCGAGCTGTCCGCACCCGCGCTCGAGGGCCCATACCGCTTGCGCGCCAACGTCAAATGGAACGGCGATGTCCGGGAGGTCCGCGCTTCCACCGCGCCGCCAGATGCAGACGGCAGTACGCGGCTGAAGCTCGCCGTGCGCGCGCCCAAGTCGGGCAACTCCTACAGCTTCGACGGTCGCATCGCCGATCTGGCTGGCCATCCGCAATTCGACGGAAATCTCACCGCGGCAATTCCGGTGAGCAGCAGCTCCGCGCAGCTGCGGCCGACGACAGCCGACTCGGCAGAAAAGGAGGCGAGCCCCTCTCCCGCACTTCACAGCGGAGTGTTCGAAGTCCGCGCCGCGGTGAGTGCGAACGCCGTCAGCGCAAAGCTCAGCGACCTGGGATTTTCCTTCGAGCAGAACGGCCAGCCGCAACTGTTGACGGGCACGGCAGAAGCAAGCTGGTACAGCAAGCCCGTGGTCAGGGCCACTCTGACTTCCCGTTGGCTCGACCTCGACAGGATCGCCGACGTCCCACCACAATCGAATGCCCTGCAGGCCGTACGCAGCCTCGTCTCCAGTGTCACCGGCTTTCTGCCCACCGAGGCCGATGTCGCGGCGCGGCTCACGATCGATCAGGCCACTCTCGCTGGCGATGTGGTGAGCAACCTTGCAGTCGCGATCGAAAATGCCGGTGCGGGGCTCACCATCAAGCAGTTCCACGCCGCCCTGCCCGGCGGCTCCCGCGTGGACGTCACCGGGGCGCTGACCGGGTCCGGCACGGCCGAAGCGTTCGACGGCGAAATCCTGGTGCGCGGGGCCAATCTCAACCGGTTTCTGGCCTGGGCCGCCCGCGGATCCCAGTTCGCCGAGGCGCGCAGCGACTCCGGTTTCGCGCTCAGCGGAAAGCTGAGCCTCGGCCCCGGCCGGCTGGAACTACAAAAAGCGAGCATCGATTCGGGTCCCAACCGCCTGG
>JAEVZQ010000023.1 GCA_023392135.1 Pseudomonadota bacterium
CGGCAAGGCGGTCCGCAATGAAATCGATAATGAACAGGACAAGACTCCCGATACTCGACGGACCAGTCCGGGCCTTAAGCCGATTTTTGAGAGCCTCGATATGCGGCAGTCTGCGTGGCGACATCGAAACCATTCGCTTGGGTTCCACCCATAGGCGAAGCCTCGCCGAGATCCAGTCAGGTGAATTCGGATCGGCTGCAAGCACGCGGATAATCAGGAGTATCTGCTCTCGCCCGGGCTCTCGGATCGTCGGCCACGCATGCCGGCGCAGAAAAACTTCACTGTTTTCGGCATTCAGTCCGCTTTCGGTCTCGAGCCAAGCCCTGTTCTGCTGACTCGCCTCGTCGAGCCCGACCCATAAGGTAGCTTGACTGGGTTGCCAACCGGCGAACTCTTCGCGATCAAGCAATCGAGCGCCGCCACGGCCATCCAGAAGCCAGGCTGAAGGGGAATAGGTCTGATCCGAATGGTGCATGAGCGTGACTGGAACTGAAGAGCCAGTCCGAGTCCGGTTGCGTGTTGAAAAATCTGGCGGCCATCAAGTCACTCGAGCTTGATCCGGATGGTCTGAACCCCGTCCTCAACTGTTACGTCCAGAATCTGGGGCTCCTTGCCGTCGGGAACTACGCTGATTTGGCCACTCCTCTCCATATAGGCGCGCCGAATTTTTCTCGGGTCCGTCGTATGTGCTTGGAGCCGAAGTGCCTGATTGAGGTCGCGCTCCGTAACGTCCGCTCTTTGCATGGCCTCTCGTTTTAACTCGCCATTTTTGATCAGCAAAACGGGCTCACCCTTCACGATGGGACCGAATACGGATGTATGGACAGCGATGAACGCGAACAGCCAGTGCAGGCCAACCAGCACCGCTCCGGCCACCATTGTAGGGATGAACAGAGCCGAACCGTTGATCGTTCGGCTCAGGATTGAGCCCAGCATGATGCCGACCAGGACATCGAAAGCAGTGGCCTGGCTTAGAAAGCGTCTGCTGGCAACCCGCACCAGGACAAGCGAGACGATGTAGACAACCATCGTCCGTAGTGCGATTTCAGCGGAATTCAGATCGGCTGGTTCTCTGCCCACTCCCAAAAAGTACTGGAATTGATCCCATATTGTCTGGAGCACGCCCGTTTCTCCGGAGAGTGGGAGCCCACGTCATTCCGTTGTCTTTCCGTCGAAGTGCTCCTCGGAGGAGTCGGCGTCGCCCTTAGTCTTGTGTACGGTCCCGTCACGATGCTCGGGCGGACCATATATCGTATAGAGCTGAAGCGGCTTATCGCCAGTATTCTTCACGTTGTGCCGGGCGCCCGCCGGGACGATCATCGCGCTGTCGGACTCGATCTTCGAGCTATTGCCATCGATCCAGATTTCGCCCTTGCCTTCCTCCACCCGGAAGAACTGGTCGCGATCTCGATGCACTTCCTCTCCGATTTCGCCGCCCGGCGGGATGCTCATCAATACGAGCTGGAGTTTGCTGCCGGTGTAAAGGACACGACGGAAGTCGGTATTCTCCTCGGTCAACTCTTCGATGTCGTCGACGAACCCTTTCATCCTATTCCTCCGAGTTGCGAGGCCTCTGTTGCCCACTTGTCCGATCAAGCGAGGGTGGAACCCAAAGCCACCGCAAGCATTCCCAACCGCCCTAAGGAGCAGAACAGGGATGCTGGTAGACATGACCAGCATGCCCCGCTCCGGCACCACCTCGCGTCTCTCCTCCGAACGCTCGGGGAGATGCCGCGTTCCCTGGCCTACAGGGATCCGAGATATCTATCCTCATCTTACTGCCGGCTGCGGCTGTACCTAAGTCACGAAGCAAGGGATGAACGCGACCAACACTCTCAACACGCTGCTCCCGCGGCGGATCCGCTGGACGCAATGCCAATCCCCGCTCCCTGAGCAGCCCTAGGCGAGCTGATCCACGATTTCCTTTACGGGCGTCGCCTTCTTCTGCACGAGGGCCGGAAAATCGTCGGGCGTAATCGTCTCCCTCTCCAGCAGAAGCTCTGCGCCCTCTCGAGCAGGGCGCGCCGTTCGGTCAAAAGACCAACGGCGCGATCGTAAGCCTCGTCGATGAGCCTCTTTACCGTCACGTCGATCTCGCGCGCGGTGTCCTCGGGATAGTCCTTCTCACGGACGCCGAACTTTTGATCGCCGAGAAACGTCGTGCTCTGCCGTTCCAGCACCGCCTGCCCGAGCGCTTGCGTCATGCCAAAACGCGTCACGATCTGGCGCGCGATGTCTGTGACCTTGGCAAGATCATCGTTTGCGCCAGTCGACACCTCGCCGAACGCGATCTGCTCAGCCGCCCGCCCGGCCAGCAGCACGACCATCCGGTCCTTCAGCTCGTGCTTGGTGATCAGAAAGCGGTCGTCGGTTGGTCGAGTCATCGTGTAGCCGAGGGCGCCGATCGAGCGCGGAATGATGGAGACCTTGTGCACCGGATCAGCGCTCGGGAGATTGGCGGCTGCGAGCGCATGGCCCGTCTCGTGATAGGCGACGACCCTCCGCTCATGCGGGTGCAGTAGGCGTCCCTTGCGCTCCGCGCCCGCCACGATGCGTTCGACGGCAGCGGTGAAATCCTACGTGGTCACATAGTCCGATGACCATGATGCGATCGTCAGACTTTGAGCGTTTCGGACTATGCCCATTCGAGAAGGTCAGGCCTCCACTGGACTTCGCCGGGCGAATACGCAGCTTGCCAACGCGGCTCTTGACACCTCGTATGTAGTGAGCTGGAGCCCTCCCACGGAACGCGAATACCGCTGCGCGGTTGCCGCCAAGCGGGGCTGACAGGGTGTTGGCTCGCTCGGTGTGTGGCATCGGTGACCTGCAGGCGCCGGTTGCCGACACGGAAGAAAGCATGACGTCGTGACTTGCTCTGACCCACATATCGCTCCAGCATCGCCCGGGCCGCCGGCCACGAACATGGTGTGGGTACCAGGTGGCAGCTTTTTGATGGGCTTTGAGGAGTTCTATCCGGAGGAAGCGCCCGTCCACCGGGTAACCGTTGAAGGGTTCTGGATAGACAAGTTTCCCGTCACGAATGCGCAATTCCAGGACTTCATCGCGTGCACGAGCTACATCACCGTGGCCGAACGCAGCCCAACCCCGGACAATTACCCCGGAGTCGATCCAAAGCAGCTGGTGCCCGGGTCGCTGGTGTTCCGGCGGCCGCCGCGCGGGACCGGCGCACGTGACTACCGCGCGTGGTGGGGATACCTGCCGGGCGCCAAATGGAACAGTCCGGAAGGTCCGGGGAGCACGATAGAGCATCTGGATCAGCACCCCGTCGTGCACGTCACCTATGAGGACGCGCAAGCCTATGCTGCCTGGGCAGGCAAGTCGCTGCCGACGGAGGCTGAGTGGGAATTCGCGGCGCGCGGCGGGATAACCCATGCGACTTATGTCTGGGGCAATGAATTCGCGCCCGAGGGAAAATTGATGGCGAATACCTGGCAGGGAGAATTTCCCTGGGAGAACTTGAAGCTCGATGGCTTTGAGGGCACCTCCCCCGTCGGTACGTTTCCTGCCAATGGATTTGGCCTTTTCGATATGGCTGGAAACGTGTGGGAGTGGACCAGCGATATCTATACTCCGCAACATACCGACAGAAATGCCAAATCATGCTGCGTCCGTGATGATCGCCGGCATAGACCCGTCACCGATAATTCCCTTCTGCTTAAACAGGACGAAGCTGTCATCCCGGTCAAGGTCCTGAAGGGCGGCTCTTACCTTTGTGCACCAAACTATTGCCTCCGCTATCGCCCGGCAGCGAGACAGGGACTCGCAGTCGACACCTCCGCCTGCCATCTCGGATTCCGCTGCATCGTGCGAGGCTTAACCGCACCATAGGCCCCGGGGAACACCCTTTCTTCCGTGGCGTTTCGGTCGCGACAAGGCGCAACTGGAGCACGGCACGCTGTCAGACCTTCTGAGCATCTCTGTTCTTTTGTTCAGCGTATCCAGCATGCTCTCGGTGGGCTTCGGCTTCACGCTGCAGGGGCTCATCGGGCCGTTACGCGACGTCGGAAAGGTTCTACGCGCCCTGGTCGCGAATTTCGTCGCGGTTCCGGTCCTCGCCTACGTCATCTGGGAGGCGTTCGATTTGAGCGGCCCGCTGGCGATCGGTCTCATGC
>JAEVZQ010000056.1 GCA_023392135.1 Pseudomonadota bacterium
GCTTCACTGGCCGAGATGATGGCGGGCTTGATCGACGGCACGTTCGGTGAGCCGTTGCCGCTCAGCGAGCAGAAGCGCTTCTTCGATGCGCACATCGGCAGCTGGGCATCTTACTTCTTCCGCGATCTGCAGCAGGCCAAGTCTTCCGTTCTCTATTCAGCGCTGGGTTCCGTCGGAAGCATCTTCCTCAAGATCGAGGAGGGTGCATTTGCGCTCGACTGAACTAGTGTTTGTGGGCCGTTACGAAAGGAGCTGGAAATGAAAAGACAGGATGACAAGGCGGTCACCGACCGTCGCAGCTTCCTCAAGCTCGCAGGAGCCGGAGTGGCTGCGAGTGGTGCGGCGGTTGCGGCCGGCAGTCCGGCGTCGGCAACGGAAAGCAAGCCTCGTGAAGGGCTTTACCGCGAGACGGACCACGTCAAGCGCTACTACGAGCTCGCCAGGTTCTGATTTCCATCTTGCGGCCGCAGCACAAGCAAAGCTGGGCTGACCGCATGGCGTTCAAAGGGAGAAAATCATGTTGAGGAAGAAGGCGAACGGAGCCGCCGGGCGGGCTCGCCTGTCGTCGGCCCTCCACGTCGAATCGCAAGGCACGGTCGACAGACGCGCGTTCCTGCGCAACTCGGGCCTTGCCATCGGCGGTCTGACAGCAGCTTCGGCACTCGTCGCCGGTCGTGTGCAGAAGGCAGAGGCTCAGACGGCCGGCGGCGGCGGCAGCAACGTCGAGATCAGGAAGTCCGTCTGTACACACTGCTCGGTGGGCTGCACCATTCTGGCCGAGGTGCAGAACGGCGTGTGGATCGGACAGGAGCCCGGCTTCGACAGCCCGCTCAACCTTGGTGCCCACTGTGCGAAGGGTGCGTCGGCGCGCGAGCATGCCCATGGCGAGCGGCGCCTCAAGTACCCGATGAAGCTCGTTGCCGGTAAGTGGCAGCGCATTTCCTGGGATCAGGCAATCAACGAGATCGGCGACAAGATGTTGCAGATCCGCGAGACCTCGGGTCCCGATTCGGTGTACTTCCTCGGCTCTGCCAAGTTCTCGAACGAGCAAGCGTATCTCTTCCGCAAGTTCTACGCGTTCTGGGGCTCGAACAACGGAGACCACCAGGCCCGCATCTGTCACTCGACCACCGTCGCCGGCGTGGCCCAGACCTGGGGCTACGGTGCGATGACGAACTCCTACAACGACATCCAGAGCTCCAAGGCGATCTTCATGATCGGCAGCAACGCTGCCGAGGCGCATCCCGTCTCGGTGCAGTTCCTGCTGAGGTCGAAGGAGCAGAACAACGCGCAGCTCATCGTCTGTGATCCGCGCTTTACGCGCACTGCGGCGCACGCCAACGAGTACGTCCGCTTCCGTCCGGGAACGGACATTCCGCTGATCTGGGGCATCCTCTATCACATTCTGGAGAATGGCTGGGAGGACAAGGAGTTCATCCGCCAGCGCGTCTGGGGCATGGAATGGGTGCGCGAGGAGGTCAAGAAGTGGACGCCTGAGGAGGTCGAGAACGTCACTGGCGTTCCGGGCTCGCAGCTCCGCCGCGTTGCCCGCACCCTCGCCAGCAACCAGCCCGGCACGCTGATCTGGTGCATGGGCTCCACCCAGCACACGGTCGCCAACGCCAACGTGCGCGCCTACTGCATCCTGCAGCTCGCGCTCGGCAATATGGGCGTCGCAGGCGGTGGTGCAAACATCTTCCGTGGTCACGACAACGTGCAGGGCGCGACCGACTTCGGCGTCGAGCCGGGCACGCTGCCGGGCTACTACGGCCTGTCGGAGGGCTCCTGGAAGCACTGGGCACGCGTGTGGGATGTTCCGCACGACTACCTGGTGGGTCGCTTCCACGAAAAGAAGCTGATGGAGTCGGCGGGCATTCCGCTGTCGCGGTGGGTCGATGGCGTGCTCGAGGACAAGGCCAACGTCGATCAGCCGGACCTTCTCAAAGCTGTCTTCTTCTGGGGCCATGCGCCGAACTCGCAGACGCGCGGGCCGGACATGAAGAAGGCGATGGAGAAGCTCGACCTGCTGGTCGTTGTCGATCCCTACCCGACGGCAACGGCCGTCATGCACGACCGTACCGACAACACCTATGTGCTGCCGGCGGCGACCCAGTACGAGACGGTCGGCTCGGTGACTGCGTCGAACCGCTCGCTGCAGTGGCGTGAGAAGGTGTTCGAGCCGTTCTTCGAGGCGAAGGTCGATCACGAGATCATGTACCTGTTCGCCAAGAAGCTCGGCTTCGACAAGGAGATGTTCAAGAACATCAAGGTCGAGAATAACGAGCCGCTGGTCGAGGACATCACCCTAGAGTTCAACAAGGGCATGTGGACCATCGGCTACACCGGCCAGTCGCCGGATCGGCTGAAGCTGCACATGGCCAACCAGCACACCTTCGACCGTGTGACTCTCAAGGCCAACGGCGGTCCGTGCGACGGCGAGTATTACGGTCTGCCTTGGCCGTGCTGGGGCAATGCCGACATGGAGCTGCCGAATGGTAAGAAAGGCCACCCTGGCACGCCCAACCTGTATGACACCTCCAAGCACGTGCAGGATGGCGGTTTGAACTTTCGAGCGCTGTGGGGTGCTACCGTCAAGGGTCAATCGGAGAAGTTCACCCGTAACGACGAGAATCTCGACAATATGCTCGCCGTCGACAGCTATCCGGTCGGCAACGAGCTCAAGGGTGGTCATCCGGCCGTCTCGCTCGGGCTGCTCAAGAAGCTCGGCTGGGATGGAGACCTGACACCGGAGGAGCTGGCGTCCATAAACAAGGTCGGTGGCGACAAAGCCGACGCGGTGACGTTCACCACGGACCTGTCGGGCGGTTTGCAGCGCGTGGCGATCAAGCATGGCCTCGCACCGTTCGGTAATGGCAAGGCGCGTGCGGTCGTCTGGAACTTCCCTGACCCGGTACCGCTCCACCGCGAGCCGCTATACACACCACGGCGGGACCTGGTGGCGAAGTACCCGACCCATAAGGACCGCAGGATGAACCGCCTGCCGGTGCTGTTCGAGTCCATCCAGAAGAACGACTTCTCGAAGGAGTACCCGATCGTTCTGACGACTGGGCGCCTCGTCGAGTACGAGGGTGGCGGCGAAGAGAGCCGTTCCAACCCGTGGCTGGCCGAGCTTCAGCAGGACATGTTCGTCGAGGTCCACCCGACGGACGCCAACAATCTCGGGATCAGGGATGGCCAGATGGTCTGGGTCGAGGGGCCTGAGAAGGCCAAGGTCCTCGTGATGGCGATGGTGACAGAGCGGGTCGGCAAGGGCGTCGCCTTCATGCCGTTCTGCTTCGCCGGCCACTTCCAGGGCAAGGATTTGCGCTCGAAGTACCCGCCGGGTACGGATCCATACGTCCTCGGCGAGGCTGCCAACACCGCAATGACCTACGGCTACGACGTCGTCACTCAAATGCAGGAGACGAAGACGTCGCTCTGCAAGATCTGGAGGGCTTGAACCATGGCACGCATGAAGTTCCTCTGCGACGCAGAGCGCTGCATCGAGTGCAATGCATGCGTCACCGCCTGCAAGAACGAGCACGAGGTGCCGTGGGGCATCAATCGCCGGCGTGTCGTCACGATCAACGACGGCAAGCCGGGTGAGCGCTCCATCTCGGTCGCCTGCATGCACTGTTCGGACGCGCCGTGCGCGGCGGTCTGCCCGGTGGACTGCTTCTATCAGACCGAGGAAGGCGTGGTCCTGCACAACAAGGACCTCTGCATCGGCTGCGGCTACTGCTTCTATGCCTGCCCGATCGGCGCGCCGCAGTATCCGCAGGCGTCCAACTTCGGCTCCCGCGGCAAGATGGACAAGTGCACCTTCTGTGCTGGCGGCCCCGAGACGAACCAGGACGTCATGTTCAAGAAGTACGGTCGTAACCGCCTTGCCGAAGGCAAGCTGCCGCTCTGCGCCGAGATGTGCTCGACCAAGGCGCTGCTCGCCGGTGATGGTGATGTGGTGTCCGCGATCTACCGCGAGCGCATCGTTGCACGCGGCTTCGGTTCGGGCGCGTGGGGCTGGGGCAAGGCCTATCCCGGCACACCCGGCTGATCTACGGTCTTGGCTCCGGAACGTCTGGACTGACTAACTGCGGCGGGGCGGTCATCGGCCGCCCCGTCTTTGGCCTTGCAAACGTGCTTCTCTTCGCCTGTGCTTGGCTTGCAGGCGCGGCGCGGGATACGAGGCCTTCATAAGCTCCTGACGGGCGGCGACCGGTTGAGCCGGCCTGTCGAAAGGAAACGAAATGCACCGATGGAAAACTACGGCTCTGGTCCTGGGGGCGGTGCTGGCGCTGGCCGGCTGCCGCGAGGAGGATCAGGGCCGGCCGCTGTCGTTCGACCCTGGCGTGTATCGGGGTGAGAAACTTCCGCCACTGACCAACGATCAGATCCGGACTTTGCAGGACCGCGGCAGGATTATGCGCTAGCCTGTCCTGCGGGACAGGCGCCTCGAGGGAATCGAGAGGACACGAGATGACCCAGTTCTTCCGTGCAATGTGGCCAGTGCGAGCGCTGCGCGTGTCGCCACTCGCCGGCCTTCTGGCTGCAGTGCTCATTGCCTCGGCCGTGCCGACAATGGCGCAGCAATCCAACCCCAATGTCCGGCCGCCCGCGGGTGCAGTCGAATCCGCGCAGCCCGATGCTCCCGGTTCGGTCCGGCCCTGGAACTACGATGCCGAGATGTGGCAGCAGGTGCGTCAGGGTGTCCAGGGCAAGGTCTCCATACAGGATGGCAAAGCCGGCCAGCTGGTGGATTCCTCAGGTGAAGCCTGGCGCAATTTCCGCAACGGCCCGCTGCCGACCTACGGTTCGTGGTTCTTGGCCGCCACACTTGGTGTGATTGCGCTGTTCTTTCTGGTCCGCGGCCGCATCAAGATCGAGCACGGGTGGGCCGGCCGCACGATCGAGCGGTTCAGCGGCTTCGAGCGGATGGGCCACTGGCTGCTGGCGGCATCCTTCATCCTGCTCGCCTTGACCGGTCTCAACGTCCTTTATGGGCGCTACTGGCTGCTGCCGGTGATCGGTAAGGAGGCCTTCGCCGGTATCACGCTGGCCGGCAAGTTGGTGCACAACTACGTGGCGTTCGCCTTCATGCTGGGGCTGCTCTGGGTGCTCGTCACCTGGGTCCGGCACAACATCCCGCACTGGCGGGACCTGCAGTGGCTGGCCATGGGCGGCGGCATGCTGGTCAAGGGCGTGCACCCGCCGAGCTGGAAATTCAACGCCGGCCAGAAGATCCTGTTCTGGCTCATCATTCTGGGCGGCATCTCGATCAGCCTGTCCGGCCTGTCGCTGATGTTCCCGTATGAGCTGCCGATGTTCGCGAAGACCTTCGCTGCCGTCAACAGTGTGTTCGGCACCGGTCTTCCGACGGAGCTGAGCGTCAATCAGGAGATGCAGTACGCGTCGCTGTGGCACGCGATCATGGCTCTGTTCCTGACGGCGGTGATCCTCGGTCATATCTATATCGGCACGTTGGGCATGCAGGGCGCATTCTCTGCCATGGGATCGGGACAGGTGGACGTCGCATGGGCCAAGCAGCACCACAGCCTCTGGGCCGACGAGGTGCTCAAGGGTGGAGACGAGCGCCCCGTGGACGCTGGCGAGATACGGCCGCAACCGGCGGAGTGACGCTCTGCCATGGCTCGGGCGGTTCGGGCGGGGCGATACGCTTCGGACAGCGGGACCTATCCTCCGCGCCAAGCTGCGCGGTGGGCCTTCTGCTCGCCGTTGGGGTTTCTGGCGGTTCTGTCGTTTGCAGTGGCGGCAGCGTTTGGAACGGCCGCTGCCCAGGATGGGCAGGTGCGGTCGCCAGACGGCCCGCCTGCCGCTGGCAAGAATTCCGGAGATGAACGGCGCGCCTCATCCGGCAACCTCGTTGGACACGGTGGCCCGATCAAAGCGATCCGAGTCGATGTCAGCTCGGGCCGTGCTCTGACGGGCTCCTTCGACTA
>JAEVZQ010000078.1 GCA_023392135.1 Pseudomonadota bacterium
GACGACCGAGGAGAAGCTGCTCTCCGTCCTTCCGGCCCAGCAGCGCAACGCGATGATCGAGGCGCTGAGCGCCATTGTCGCGGAGCTAGAGTCGCCCACCAACGGGCACACCAATGGCAGCGTGGCAGCTCCGGCTCCCAAGGCGCGCCGGTCGAGGGCGCGGAACTGAGGCACCGCGGCGAGCCAATTTGCTCGCTCCGATATTTGACGATCTGAGATGCCCGCGAATGACCTTCGCGGGCATTTCGTTTTTCGCCTGCACGCTAGTGTCCCGATCGCGAAATTCGTAACCATATGCGGCTAGCTCAGAACGAATTTCGCGATCTGAAGGACACTAGCCAAGTTATTGATCCTGGTGTGATTCAGATCGAGAAGTCCGCCAAAGTAGCCAGCCGCGAACAATGTAGCGGACTTCACGATCATCACACTGGATAGAGCTATGCTCATCATACATACTGCATCGAGCGGAGAGGAACGTGACAGAGGTGCTGTTCTACCATCTCGAGCGACAGCCGCTCGAGCGCGTGCTGCCGAGCCTGCTCGAGCGTACGCTGGAGCGCGGTTGGCGGGCGGTGGTCCAATGCGGGAACGAGAAACGGCTCGAGGCGCTGGATGCCTGGCTCTGGACCTATCGCGACGACAGCTTCCTGCCCCATGGCACGAGCCGCGATGGACCTGGCGCGCTGCAGCCCATCTATCTGACATCTGGAAACGATAATCCGAACGGTGCCGGCGTGCGCTTCCTGGTGGAGGGCGCGACGATTTCGGATTTCTCCGGCTACAACCGTGTCGTGCACATCTTCGACGGTCACGAGGAAGCTGCCGTAGAGAGCGCGCGTGCGGAATGGAAACGGGCCCGCGCCGCAGGCTGTGAGGTGACCTACTGGCAGCAGGCCGACAACGGCCGCTGGGAGAAGCGGGCCTGATAGCGGTGGTCTGCACCTGATGGAGCGTTCATCCGCACGAGACGACAACGAAGGCGGGCAGCGCGGTCAGGGTGATCGCAATCATCGACAGCAGTGTCAGCGCAATCGAAACCTGGCGCAGAAAGGCACTGGCCGGGTCGTCATGCGGTTCGCCGCGCAAAGGCCCGAGCCAGCCCGACGCGAGCCATAGCAGGTAGCATCCTGCAGCAAGCGCAATGAGCGTGGCAACAGCCACCGTAAGCGGAATCAGCCCAGCCCCGAACACCCGAATATCCTGAAGCCCTCGCGCACACGCGATTGCATTCGCTGAATAGACGAACATGAAGTGTGCGGCCCAGATCAGCAGGGCGCCGAAAAGCAGGAACGTCTTGGACGTGAGGCGTTGCTCGGCCATGGCGCTCACCCGAGCGCGCGGGGAAAGAGGCTGAGAACCGCGACCGCGACGAACCCCTGCGCCGTCGCGTAGTGCCAGAGCAGCATGGTGTTGTCGTAGGTGACACGCCGGACCGCGTCGAGCTTTCCGGTGAGCGAGCGCGCGAGCGTGAATCCTCCCATCACCAGAAGAACCCCGCCAAAGAAGCCCTGCAGTGCGCCGAACAGATAGACCATGGCGCCGTAGCTGTGCTGCGTTGGCCGCAGCCCCGTCTGCCATTCCGAATAGATCTGGACGCCAACGGCCGCCGCGAAAAGCACGATGGCTCCCAGGAGAAGAAGCCGCAGCGGCCCTTGCGAGGAACGGGTCAGCGCGCGGCCACCAAGGACGATCGCACCGCTGCTCGCGGCATAGAGCGCCGCAGCCAGTGCCGGCCAGACGAGGTTCGGCATCGAGATGTCTGGCGGCGGCCAGGAGCCCGGGTTCACTAGCCAAAGGAAGAAATAGGAGAACACGAGACTGGTGAAAAAGGCGCCCTGAACGAACAGCTGGGTTACCGTACCCCACCAGGAGTGATTGACCGGACCCGACGTATAGACAGGCAGTACGAACGCGCCGCCGACGTGCGCTGGCGGCCGCACCGGTCCGTGGTCGAGGTCCCAAACCCACCAGATGATGAGCGCAATGGCCAGAACGCCGAAAAACAGCGCCACCACGATGAGCTTGAATGTCAGCATGTAGAAGAAGATCGTCGTCGCAATTCCCGCGAAGAGAGGCCCCCAATGCGGGCCCGGAACCTGCATGACGTAGACGGGCCGTGCATCGATCGGGCTGGTGGCGAGCGCTTCGCGTCGGCCGGTCAGAGTGCCGGGGAGGTAGTAGCGGCCCTCGTCGGTCTCTTCACTCAGCTCCGGCCGGGTCCACAGCGGATAGCGGCTGTCGACGACAGGAATGGAGCGGGTGCCATAGGTGTAGGTTCGCATCCACTCCAAGGTGCCCGCATTCCAGACATTGCCGGGATTTTCGCTGAACGTGAACTGGAAATTGCGCACAATGTCGAAAATGAGGAGGGCGATTGCCGCCGCCATCATGTAGGCGCCTATCGTGGAGATCAGATTAAGTACGTCCCATTCCATCACCGCGAGATAAGTATAGACGCGCCGCGGCATGCCCATCAGTCCGGTGATGTGCATTGTGAAAAATGTGACGTTCAGGCCGGTGAAGAACAATCCAAAGACCCATTTTCCCAGCCGTTCGGAAAGGGTTTTTTTGCTTGCCGTCGGAAACCAGTAATAGATGGCGGCCAACATCGGCAGGACCATGCCGCCGACGAGGACATAGTGGAAATGGGCGACCACGAAATAGGTGTCGTGCACCTGCCAGTCGAACGGCACCGAAGCCACCATGACGCCGGTCAGCCCGCCCATGGTGAAGACGATCAGGAAGCCGATGATGAAAAGCGTTGGCGTGGTGAGCTTCAGGCGGCCGCTGGCGATCGTTGCAATCCAGGCGAAGACCTGAATGCCACTCGGAATGGCAACGCTCATGCTCGCAGCAGAGAAGAAGCTGAGCGACAGCTCCGGCAGACCGGTCGCATACATGTGGTGGACCCACAGGCCTAAGCTGATCAACCCCGTAGCAATCAGCGCCAGCACGACGAGACGGTAGCCGACGAGCGGTGTCTGCGCGATCGACGGCACGATCATGGACACCATTCCGGCGGCGGGAATGAAAATGATGTAGACTTCCGGGTGCCCGAAGAACCAGAACAGGTGCTGCCAGAGAAGCGGGTCTCCGCCCTTCTCCGCCATGAAAAAGGGCCAGCCCAGGGCGCGTTCGATCTCCAGTAATATCGTGCCCAGAATGAGCGCCGGAAACGCGAAGACGATCATGAGCGCGAAAACAAGCATCGCCCAGGCGAAGATCGGGATCTTGTCGATCGACATGCCGGGCGCTCTCGTCTTTGCAAATCCGACGATGATCTCGATCGCACCTGCGATGGCGGCGATTTCGATGAAGCCGATCCCCAGCAGCCACATGTCGGCATTAATGCCGGGTGAATAACGGGCATCGGAGAGCGGCGTGTACATGAACCATCCGGCGTCAGGCGCCACGCCGAAGAAGAGCGTGAAGAAAAATGCCAGGCTGCCGAAGGCATATATCCAGAACGCATACGCGCTGAGCCGTGGAAACGGCAGCTCGCGCGTGCCGAGGATGTTCGGCATCAGGAGGACGGCAAACGCCTCCACGATCGGCACGGCGAACAGGAACATCATCATGGTGCCGTGCATCGTGAAGAGCTGATTGTAGAGCTCGTGCCCGATGAGATCGTTCTCCGGGGCGGCGAGCTGCGTCCGCATCATGACTGCGAGCACCCCGGCCAATATGAAAATGATCAGTCCAGTCGCTATGTAGGCGAGGCCGACATATGTGTTGTTGACCGCGGAGAGAATGCGCCAGCCGCGGGGTGGAACCCATGGCTTCCGAAGCTCGGCGAGCTCTTCTTCCGGGCGCGGCACCGCATTCGGGAAGCGCATCACCGGCTCCCGCTCCGTCGTGCGCTCACCGCCGCGATCGTCGAGGACCGTCATTTGAGGCTCTCCATGTAGGCGGCGATCGCCCTGAGCTGCTCGCCGCTAAGATTGCCGAACGACGGCATCAGGTTTCCGGGCTTCAGGTGCTGCGCGGAGGATGTCCAGCCGGCGAGGGTCCCGAC
>JAEVZQ010000156.1 GCA_023392135.1 Pseudomonadota bacterium
CCGCAGGCCCCTCACGAGAGGCCCCATCCTGGAGCACGATAAACGCGCCGATCACGCTCACGTCGGCGCGCACCTGCACCTCGGCACAGGCTACCTCGGCGACGGCGGGGTGCTCGGCCAGAACGGCCTCGACCTCCTGCGGCGCCACCCGGTAGCCGAGTGCCTTCATGACATCGTTGGCGCGCCCGCAATGCGTCACGTACTCCTCGCCGTCCATGCGGGCGAGATCGCCGCCGATGAACCAATCCCCGCGGAAAACCTCTGCTTCTTCCTCGGGTCGGTTCCAGTAGCCGAGCATCAGGCCGGGATCGCTGCGGTGGACCGCGAGCAGGCCTTCTTCTCCGGCCGGAAGAGGGTCGGTGCCGCTCTCAACGGGCAGGATCGCTACGGATCGCCCCGGCTGCGGCCTGCCTACGGCGCCGGATTTCCGCGGCACGGATGGCGAGGAGGAGATGTAGGTCGACAGCTCGCTCATGCCGAGCGCCTCGTACAACTCGAGACCGGTGCGGCCGGTCCAATCCTCGAACAGCCCCGCCGGCGGCGTTTCCCCCGCGATCAGCCCGTGCCGGAGCGCGCCGAGCGTCCCCTGGCTGACATCCGTATAACGCAGGATTTGCCGGTAAAGGGTGGGGACGGCCGCGAAGATGGACGCTTGCGCACTACGGATGAGATGCGGCCACACGCCCGGGTCCTTCGGTCCCGTGTAGACGATGGCGGTTGAGCCGTTGGCCCATGGATCGGTCAAGCCGGTGCCGAGCGTGTAGGTCCAGTTGAAGGCGCCGGCGTGCAGCACACGATCGTTCGGGGTGATGCCATACCAGCCCTGATACATGGGCCTGCGACCCCAGGCGGCGCGCTGCGCATGCAGAACCCCCTTCGGCTTGGACGTGGTCCCGGAGGTGTAGATGAGGTAGGCCGAATCATCCGCTGAGCTGTCGGCATAAGCTCCCCGTATCGGATGGTCGATGAGGGCACGAACCTGCCCGCTCTCCAGTACGAGCACGCCAGCGGGGATATCTGAGATTGGCAGCCCGTCCGCGAGCGCCACGGCCGCAGCGCCACTGTCCTGCAGCAGGAAGGCCGCCTCCCGCTCAGTGAGCTGGGATGAGGTGGGCAGAGGCACGTATCCGGCTGCAATAGCCCCGAGGAAGAGCAGGGCGTACGTGCTCGTGTTCTCGAGCCGGATCAGGATACGAGCGCCGGGCCCCAGGCCCTTGGCTTTCAGCCCCGCAGCGATGCGGAGCACCGCATCTTCAATCTCCGCAAAGGTCCAGACCTCGGCGGGCGGCTGGAGCGGGTCGGAGATGACGATCAGCGCCGGCTTGTCCGGAAATGATCTCGCAGCACGCCCGACCGCGTAGGCCGCCATGTTGAAGCGGGGCGGGGGATGCTCCCCGCGGTAGCCATGGAGCTGCTGCTCCCGTTTCACGGCGCCTCTCCGGCCTGCCACCACGTATCGAAGCTGGTGCCCAAGAGAGCTGTCTCTTTCGGCGCATGCAAGTGCGACCAGTGCGCGATCCACTGCCTCGGAATATGGAACAGCGGAATGACGTAGTCGCCGGAAAGCAGCACCCGGTCGAAGGCGCGCACCGCTGTCGTCAGCTCCTCGTAGGTACGCGCCGTGAGCAGGGCCTCGATCATGGCGTCCGCGGCGGGGCTCTTCCCGCCGGGATAATTGAGGCTACCCTCGGTGTCGGCCGCATGCGACGACCAGCGATTGATCTGCTCGTTGCCGGGCGAGAGGGAGCTGGCCCAAGTCCACTGGATCATATCGAAATCGAGCGTCTTCAGCCGCGCCCAGTACTGGGCCGAATCGACCTGCCTGATGCTGACGCTTATGCCGAGCCGCTCCAGAACACTCTGGAAGCTCAACATGATCCGCTCCTGTGTCCGGTTGGACGCCAGGAACTCGAACGACAACGGCTCTCCCGTTTTGGCGTGGACCAGGCGGGAGCCATCCAGCTTGTAGCCCGCCTCTCTCAGCAGCTTGTAGGCCTCTCGCAAAGCTTCGCGATTGTTGCCGGATCCGTCCCCGACCGGCAGGCGCGAGCGCCCCTCGAGCACGTCGGGAAGGACTTCCTCAAGGTATGGCGCCAGGAGCTTGCGTTCCGCCTCGGAAGCAGTGTGGCCCGTCGAGGCGAGGTCCGATCGGTCGAAATAGCTGTCCGTCCGCACATACAATCCGTGGAACAGGCTGCGATTGATCCACTCCGCATCGAACATCAGGGTCAATGCGCGCCGCACGCGCTGATCCGCAAACATCGGCCGACGGGTATTGAAGACGAGGCCACTCATGCCGGAGGGCAGCCCGGTCTCGAACTCGCTTTTCAACACGCGCCCGTCCGCAGCGGCCTGGAAGTCGTAGCCTTCGGCCCAGCGCCCCGGATCATCCTCGGCGCGGACGTCGATCTGTCCCGCCTTGAAGGCTTCGAAGAGGCTTGCCGAGTCCCGATAGAAGTCGATCCGGATCTCGCCGAAGTTATACCGGCCGACGTTGATCGGCAGGTCCTTGCCCCAGTAATTCGGGTCCCTGCGGAAAGTGAGGCTGCGACCGGGTTCCACACGGTCGACGACATACGGCCCGCTGCCGACGGGTGGTTCCAGGCTCGTTTGCTCGAAAGCCTCTGCCGTCATGTGGTGCGCCGGCAGGATCGGCATCAGGCCGAGGATCAGCGGTATTTCCTGGACGCCGCCTTCCTTGAAGGTGAAGCGGACCGCGTGCGGCCCGATCTGCTCGGCGCGTTCGACCTTCGAGTAGTAGGACCGGTGATAGGGCCAGCCCTTTTCCTTCAGAAGCGCGTGGGAGTGGATGACGTCGGCCGGCGTGATCGGCTTGCCGTCGGAAAACCGGGCCTCCGGACGCAGGTGGAATGTGATGGAGCTGCGGTCTTCGGGAACTTCGACGCGCTCTGCAATGAGGCCGTAGAGCGTGAACGGCTCGTCCTGCGAGCGCGCCATCAGGCTTTCGTAGACGTACTCGCGCAAGCCGGATGGCGTCACGCCCTTGATGATGAGCGGGTTCAGGCTGTCGTACGTGCCGAGCGCACCCATGCGGAGCCGGCCGCCTTTCGGCGCGTCCGGGTTGACGTAGGGAAGATGCGCGAAGTCAGGCGGCAGGGCCGGCGCGCCGTGCATCGCAATGCCGTGCTGCCCGACGCTCGTACCGGCGACGATTTGCGATGGGACCAGCGCGGCCATGAGCATGGACGCGAGAGCTAGGAGCAGTTTCACTGGCCTTCCGTTGCTGAGATTGTCCTGGACGGCGGGGCTCCAGTGTGAAGATCGAGAAATTCACTCCCGAACCCGGCCGCGAATCCAAGCGAGCTTCGGAATCGGGACACTAGGGCCACACCGCGCGCTTATTGCAGCCCATTACCATATTTGGGGCGCAATATGACCTGAACTTCGCTGCGACGTTGCGACTTTGCCACGCCATTCGGACGGGCTCGGGAGTGCACAGGGCGCTCAGGCAGGCGGCCACGGGATTGCCGCATTCGCACCATTAGTCCGCCGGGCGCACGTCGCAAAGGGGGGCGTGGCAACCAGGCGCGGCACAGGCGTCGAGAAACTAGGGCCGGGCGGGCTGGACCCGCTCACAGCGAAGTCGGGAACAGACGATGGCGAATAATGGATGGCTCGGGAGAGGCGCCGCTCGCGCCGCGGCGGGCGTGGCAGTGGCGTTCGGTCTCCAGATGGCGATTTCCGGTGCTGCTCTGGCCCAACAGGCGAAATCTCAGCCGAAGCAGGCCCAGCCGGAGCAGAAGCAGAGCGCATGGGTGAAGCTGTGCGAGAAGGCCCAGCTGGCGCACATGGGCAAGGACGGGAAGCCCGTCAAGGAAGAGAGGAACATCTGCCTGACCCATCATGAGCGCCTGGACGGAAACACCGGTACGGTCCTCGTATCGGCGGCCATCCGCGACGTGGAGGGCATGGACAAAGAGCACCTGATGATCATGGTGCCGCTCGGCATGGCCATTCCGCCGGGCATCAGGGCTGCGGTCTACACGCCAGATCAGTGGGCGAAGGCACAGAAGAACGAGAAGGTCGATGAGAACGAGCTGAAACCCATCGGCCTCCACTATTCGCTCTGCCATCCCGCCGGCTGCACGGCGGAGGCGGAAGCCAGCAAGGAGCTGGTCGAGTCCATGAAGAAGGGTGGCGGGCTCATGGTGCTGGCCATCAACGCCAACGGCCAGCCGATCGCCTTCCCCGTTCCCCTCGAGGGTTTCACCGCTGCCCACACCGGCGCCCCGGTCGACAACAAGGCCTACGCCGAGGCCCGTGGCCAGCTTATGCAGCAGATCCGGCAGCGTCAGGCAGAGCTGATCAAGCAGGCGCAGGAGAAGCAGAAGGCGGCCCAGAAGGACAAGGCCGCCGAGAAGAAGAAGTAGCTCCTCGCTCCCGATTTCCCGGTCAGTGCAGCGCGCGAGCGC
>JAEVZQ010000230.1 GCA_023392135.1 Pseudomonadota bacterium
TTATGGTCGAGCTTGAAGGTGAGCGCGTTGGCAAGCGCATTGAGGTGCGCGCCGCGATGGCTGTAGACGGCACCCTTCGGGTTGCCCGTTGTGCCGGAGGTGTAAAGCAAGCATATCGAATCCCATTCGTCCGCGGGACCGGGATAGGCGAAGTCCGGGTCGCCGGTCGCGAGGAAATCCTCGTACTCCGCACTGCCGAATGCGGGCGCCTCAGGTGCTTCCGGATCGGCGATATCGATGACGAGGGGTTTCGCCTCCAGCCTCTGGAGCGCGGGCAATATGCTGCTCGCGAACTCGCGATCGGCCAGCAGAACCTTCGCCTCGCCGTGTTGAAGGCAAAAGGCGATCGTCGTCGGGTCGAGACGGATGTTGATCGGGTTGAGCACCGCGCCCATCATCGGCACGGCGTAGTGCGCCTCCAGCAGTGCCGGTGTATTCGGCGCCAGGATAGCAACCGTTTCGCCGCGGCTCACACCTGCCTTGGTCAAGGCATGGGCGAGCCGGCGGGAGCGGGCGTAGAGATCGGCGTACGTGAAGCGGCGCGCGCCATGGATGACGGCTGTCTGGCTCGCGAAGAAGTTTGCCGCGCGCGCAAGAAAGCTCACCGGAGTCAGCGGCACGAAATTGGCCGGACGCTTCCTGAACTCTGGTCGCTCCTCAATCATGGGCATTTCCTCTGGCACGACGTCCTCTGACGGGGAGTTTGCATTTCTATGTAGAATGGCCAACTCCGTCACGGGATCAATCTTGGCTCTGACGCGCTTTCAGAAAGCGCGGCTTTCGGATGCGCAGCTCTTCCACCAGAATGGCCCGGAGGCGCTGGTGCAAATCCGGCACAGTCTTGCTGCTGACCTTCCCGGAGCGAATATCCAGCGCAAGCTGTTTCATGTCTCCGTCCACTTCGGGGTAGAGCTCGTCTAGCAGTTCCCAGCGGGCCTCTTCACCATCCGTCAGGATCTCTCGCCGCGCGATCTCCAGTGCGTTGGCAATCATGGCGGCGGTATAGCGATGCTCGGGCGGCAGGCTGGGTTGCAGCTCACCTCTCAGCGTTTCGACCGCCAGCTCGATCAGCGTCTCCGCAGAAATGCGTTTCACCGCCATCGCGGATCTCCCGATTCCATCAGCGCGGCGATACCGTCGAGCGCATCGAGCTCCATCTCCGGCGGCATGAGGCCAGTGAGTGCCAGCTCGATCGAGTTCTCGCCGCCCTTCCGGTAGCGGTCGCCCTGCAGCACGGCGACGGTGGCCCATTTGGCGGCTGCCATGATCTCCCAGTACGGAACGAGCGACTCGTCGAAGGGCAATGTCGCAGCACTCCGATAGCCGCGATAGAAGGCTTCCCGGCTGGCGATACCACCAGTCTCGAGCGCGTCATTTCCGAAACGCCAGCACCGAGCCATGATCCAGCCGATGTCCTCGTGCCGGTCGCCCCAGTGGGCGAACTCCCAGTCGAGCACGGCGCCGAGCCGGCCTTCGCTCACGATGTAATTCCCGGTGCGGAAGTCTCCGTGGACCAAGGTGATCGGCTCGGGCTTCGGCGCATGCGCATCGAGCCAGGCGAGCACGTACTCCAAGGCCGGCCGCGGCTCTGTCGCGGGACTGAGCGCATTGCGCAGACGGGCGACCTCGGTGCGCGCCGGGGCCAGCATCGGAATCGGCAGGAAGCTCAGATCGTCCCGTGGCGGCGTGATGCTATGGATCTTCGCAAGCTCGGCTCCGAGACGCTCAGCAAGGCTCTCGCCGAATTCGCTGAGTGCAGGGTCACGCACGATGCGCCGCGCTTGAGCCACACCCGGCACGAATGCCTGGATCAGAAACGGCGCGCCGATGACCGCCGCATCTGCACAGCGCACGATGGGCTCCGCAACAGCCACGCCGGCCGCGTGCGCAGCTCTCAGAACACCGAACTCGCCTGCGCGGTCCAGGCTGAGCGAAATGCGGGCGACGGCATCCGTGCGCAGCACCCAGGTCTGCCTGCCCTCGCGCGGCCCCCCTTCCACGTCCGCGACGAGCTTCCAGTTTTCTTGCACCGCCCCGCCGCTGAGCAGGGCCGCTTCCGTAAAGGCAACGCGGCGCGCGTCGAGGGCTCCTGCGAGCCAAGCTGCGAGCTTGTCGAGATTTTCGGGATCGAGCGTTCGGGAACGAGGTGCCGCCTGCATGACCCAACTAAATGGCAGGGAGCCGCCTACATGGCAAGCAGGCTACCGCCATCCACGGTGAGCACGCTGCCGGTCATGTATGAGCCGGCGTCGGAGGCAAGCAGCAGCAGCGGCCCGTCCAACTCCTCGAGGTTCGCAGCCCGGGCGAGCGGGACGCGGCCGAGCAGTTTCTTTCCGGAAGCGCTGGCGAGGAACGCATCGTTGAGCTCCGTCACAACGTACCCCGGCGCGAGGGCATTGACGCGGATGCGCTCGCGGGCCAGCTCGAGCGCCATCGCCTTGGTGAGCTGGATCACGGCTGCCTTCGAGGCGGCATAGGGCGCGACCGCTTTCAGAACACCGAGCCCGAGCACGGAGGAAACGTTCACGATGGATCCGCCCGCGCCGGCAGCAATCATCCGCCGGGCCGCTTCCTGGCCAACGCGGAACACCCCGTCGAGGTTGACGTCCATGACCTGGCGCCAGTCGTCCTCGGTGAGCTTGGTGAAAAAGGTATTGGAGGGCACGCCGGCATTATTGATGAGCACGGTCACCGGCCCGAATGCCGCCTCGGCTGCATCGAATGCGGCTTTGACGCTATCCACCCGGGTAACGTCGAGTGCGACCGCGACCGCCTCGCCTCCTTCTGACTTGATCTCAGCCACCAAAGACTCGAGCCGGTCGACGCGCCGCGCCGCGGCTACGACGCGGGCGCCTGCGCGTGCGAGCACCCGGGCGAAATGGCGACCCAGGCCAGACGAGGCTCCGGTCACCAGTGCCGTTTTGCCTTGCAGTGAAAAAATCTCGAGCATCGGACCCTGAACACCCCAGCCACGTATGAGATCGGCATATCGCGCCTTCGGCATGCCCTCTAATGTCCTGATCGCGAAATTCGTCACCATTTGCGGCTAGCTCAGAACGAATTTCGCGATCTGAAGAACGTAGCCAAGTTATTGATGTTAGTGTGATTCAGATCGAGAAATCCGCCAACGTCGCCAGCCGCGAACGATGTAGCGGACTTCTCGATCATCACACTATCAATTACCCAGCCACGGCGCCGAAGGCGCTATACCATGGGACCGAAGCCTGAAACGATCTACTTGTCCGCCAGGAGCTTCGCCTGCCGGTCGAGCTCGACCATGAACGCCTTTTCGTGTGCCTCCGGTGTCCACTGGTCCTCAGGGAACAGGCTGGTGCCGAAGGTCTTGAACTTCTCCACGATGGCGGGATCCTGGAGCGCCTTCCTCAGCGCGGCGTTGACCTTATCCACCATCTCCTTGGGCGTACCCTTCGGGGCGTAGATCGCATTCCAGAGCCGCATCGTCATGTCCGGGTACCCGGCCTCGGGAGTCGTCGGGACATCCTTGATGGAGTCGATCCGCGCTGTGTCGGCGATCGCATAGCCTTTGACGGTCCCGCCCTGGATCTGCGGCACGGCATTGGTCGACTGATCGCAGAGCACGTCGATCTGGCCCGCGACGACATCGTTCATGGCCGGGCCCGTGCCACGATAGGCCACGAACGTGAACTTCTTGCCCAGGACCTTCTGGATGATGAGGCCGCAGACGTGCGAGTTCGATCCCACGCCGGCGGGGGCCATCGTGATCTTGTCCGCGTTCTGCTTCATCCAGTCGAAAAGAGCTTTGGCGTCCTTCGGCTCGAGGCCGTTCTTGCCGACCACGACCATGGGCCCGTGGTTGATGAGGCCGACCATCTCGAACGCGGTCTTCGTATCGTAGCGCAGGTTGTTGTACAGCGCGGGGGCCGCCGTGATTCCCTGGTGATGAAGAAGCAGCGTGTAGCCATCCGGCTGGGCCTTGGCCACGCGCTCGGATCCGACCGTGCCGCCCGCGCCGCCGACGTTCTCGATGACGATCTGCTGCCCGAGCGTGCGCCCCATGTGCTCTCCCAGCAAGCGTGCGACCGTGTCGGTCGGCCCGCCTGCGGCGAATGGAACAACGAACGTGATCGGTTTCGACGGATAGTCGTCCGCGGCGGCAACGGCTGGCAGGGCTAGGGCTGCCGAGGCGGCAAGGCCGAAAATCCCGCGCCTGCTCCAGAGTATTTTGGGCATGTGTCTCCTCCAGTCTGATTATCGGGCTCCGGTCTTTGAGCCATTTGCGCCCACGACGATAAAGCCTGCAGGCGCAACCGCAAGGGCCAGAAC
>JAEVZQ010000268.1 GCA_023392135.1 Pseudomonadota bacterium
GGTTCAGATGATCGTGCCTTGGGCCGCGGGTGGCGGCACGGATACGGTGGCCCGCATCCTGGCAGCGGGGCTCGAGAAAGAGCTCGGGCAGCCGGTCAATGTCGTGAACCGGACGGGCGGCGCCGGCATGACGGGCCACAGCGCCATCGCAACGGCGACGCCGGACGGCTATACCATCGGCATCGCCACCTCCGAGATTGCCTCGTACAAGGTGCTTGGCCTCGGCGACATCACGCCGGATTCGTTCGACCTCATCTCGCGGATCACCACCATTCCGGCCGGCATCACTGTCCAGGCCGGCGGACCCTACAAGACGGCCAACGACGTCATCGACGCGCTGAAAGCGGCCAAAAAGGGTGAGCTTTCTGCATCGGGCACTGGCGCGGGCGGGGCTTGGCATCTCGCGGTGGCAGGCCTGAACAAGGCCATCGGCTTGCCGGCCGATCACGTCAAGTACGTACCGAGCCAGGGCGGCGCACCGGCGCTCAATGAGCTGGCCGCTGGTGGCCTGTCGTTCCTCGCCGTCTCGCCGATCGAGGCGCAGGCCCTCGCGGAGGGCGGCCGGGTCAACGTGGTAGCCGTGATGGATACGAAGAGGCTGTCGAGCTTCCCCGACGTACCGACGCTCAAGGAGGCAACGGGGCTCGACTGGACGTTCGTCAACTGGTTCTCGTTCGTGCTGCCGAAGGGCGTTCCCGCGGACGTGCGCGCAAAGCTGATCGAGGCCACTGCGAAGGCGCACGCCAGTCCGGAGGTACAGAAGGGGCTCAAGCAACGTGGCATTACGCCTGTCTGGGAGTCGCCGGAGGAGTTCCGGGCCTTTGCAGCAAAATTCCATGACACGGCCTCCGAGCTCCTGACCGAACTTGGACTGGCGAAGATGTGACCGACATCCAGCAAATTGGCTGAGGCCCCGGAGGTGAGTCTTGGAAACTGACGATCTGCCGATTATCGACGCCCATCACCACTTCTGGGACCTCAGCCTTGGCCGGCATCCCTGGCTGGCGCCCGACGTGGTGATTCCGTTTCGCTACGGCGACTATTCGGCGATGAAGAAGAACTTCATGCCTGCCGAGTACCGCGCAGTCAGCTCGGGACACAACGTGGTCGCCAATGTCACCATGGAAGGCGAATGGGACGAGGCGGATCCGGTTGCGGAAAGCCGGTGGATGACCGGGGTTGCCGAGGCCCATGGGACGCCTGCTGCCCATGTCGCACGTGCCTTTCTGCACGAGGATAATGCGGAGGAGGTGCTGGCCGGGCATGCCGCGTTCCCGCTCGTCCGCGGCATCCGCCACAAGCCGACGGCGGCGCCGTCGCCCGGCAGAGTAGAGAAGGGGGCGCCCGCTTCCATGTCGGACCCCGCCTGGCGGCGCGGGTATGGAACCCTCGCCCGCCATGGCTTCAATTTCGAGCTGCAGGCGCCCTGGTGGCACGTCGACGAGCTGCTCGACCTGATTGCCAGCTATCCAGACACCCCGGTCGTCATCAACCACACCTTCCTGCCGGCGGATCGCAGCCCAGCGGCGCTCGGCGGTTGGCGGGCGGCTCTGAAGCGGGCGGCATCGGCTCCACAGGTCACGATCAAGATATCCGGGATCGGCCTCAAGGGGCGGCGCTGGAGTCTGGACGACAACCGCGCAATCATCCGCGAGACGATCGAGATCTTCGGTGCGGATCGTTGCCTTTTCGCATCCAATTTCCCGGTCGACGGCTTGTGCGGCAGCTTCGATACGATCTATTCAGGCTACAAGCAGGCCACGGCGGACCTTTCCCGCGCCGACCGGCTCAAGCTCTTCCACGACAACGCCATCCGCGTCTATCGGCTCTCGATGCCGACGCTCGCCTGACGGATTGATCAGCACATGCGCATCATCGACCTCACCATGCCCATCATCACCGACCACGTCCGCTGGAAGGCGGAGCGGACGGTGGCGGGTGATACGACCAAGGGCGATCTGTTCCAGGTGACCACCCTCAAGGTCTCCTGCCACTCGTTCACGCACGTCGATGCGCGGCGGCACTATTTCGGCGATGGCGCGACAATCGAGGCGACGCCGCTGGAGGACGTCGTCGGCGATGCTGCCGTGATCGATCTCATGGACATCGAACCTAACGAGGCGGTCGGGCCGGAGAAGCTGGGCCGGCGGTTCGGTCACGTCCGCCCCGGCGACAAGGTTCTGTTCAAGTCGGGCTGGGATGAGAAGAGGTCTTTCAGGACCAAGGAATTCTGGCTGGATGCACCCTATCTCACGCGAGAGGCTGCACTATTCCTGAAAGAGAAGGGCATCCGCACAATCGCCTATGACTTCCCGCAGGACTATGTCATCCGTCTGCTCCTGCACGGCGAGGTTCGCCCGATCGAGGAGCACGTGACACACGATATCCTGCTGCGTTCGGGCGTGAACATGATCGAGAACGTGGTGAATACGAGCGCGCTCACCGCCGACCGCGTGCTGCTCTCGGCCGCGCCGATAAAGATCCCCGAGGCCGATGGTGCTCCCGCCCGGGTCTATGCCATCGAGGGGCGGTGATAGATCGGAACGTCATCATCGCGCCGGAACAGGCGGCTGACATTGCGGCGATCCGCGCCATTCATACCGCCGCCTTCGGGCAGCATGCCGAGGCCGATCTGATTTAAGAACATCGTTCACTTCGCCTTGTGGAACGCATGCCAGGTCCCATCGGCGCCGATGGCAAGGCGCCACCACTGCCAGCGCTTGGCCTCCCGCATGGAGTTCGCCTCCGCCGGGCTGACAAGGCGATAAAGCGCAACCTCCTGCTGAGGCGTCAGCTTCGTCAGATCGGCTTCGGCCAGTGCGGGCCAGACGTAGACGAGATTATTCTCGATATCCTTGCCGATCGGCAGTGCCGTATGACCGCACGCGATGATCTCATCCAGGGCAGCCAGGATCTCGCGCCCCTCGCCGTCGCCGGAGATTTCCTTCCAGTAGGCGATCGGGTCCTCGACGGGCTCATCGGAAACATGAGGCCTGAGCTCGTTCCACTCGAGAGCCACCCGCAGCTCCTCGATGTCGCCGCTGCGGACTGCCGTCAGGATGGCGTCCCGCATCTCCTGGACGGGCCGGGGGAGAGGAGGGGAGGGCGCCTCGACCGCGGCACAAGCTGTCGCCTCAGGTGATGCGCTCGCAGCTTGCGCCATGAGGACGCTAACCGGCGCTAACCATTGGACAACACAGGTCAGCGAAACTACCAATAAGCAATCGCAAAATGCGATCCGGACGCGTGACCAACCCATCAGGAGAGCTCCGTTGCTGCGCATTGGCATGCGCGAAGTTCAAATAGGCATGACGCTTCCCGTCAATGCCGCGCGCCTGCGTCTGCGGGACCGGGCCAGAGATTTCCCAGCCGCCAAAATTTGCGGAGCGGGCGTGCCGGCCGACTGATGCAGTTCATACCCAACCCGCTCATCATTCCGATCGGCCTTTTCATAGGAATACTGGTTTCTGCGCCCGTTGGGCCGGTGAACGTGCTCTGCATCCAGCGAGCGGTTGAAAGGGGCTTTTGGGGCGGTGTCGCGGCAGGAGCCGGTGCGGTGCTGGGCGACGGACTGATCGCCTTCTGCGCGGCTCTCGGCGTCGGCGCGATCTCAGGCGCCATCGCCGATTATCGGAACGCCATCCAGTTCGTCGGAGGGCTTGCGCTGATCGGCTTCGGGGTGAAGCTCTACGTGACCGTGCCGCGCGTGGTGGCCGGTGGCGATACGGATGAGCCCCATTCGCTGTCGGAATTCCTGCGCGACACACCGAAGACGTTCTTCCTGACCATCACCAATCCCGGCGCGGTGCTCGGCCTCTTCGCCATCTTCGGGGGTGTCTCCAGCTTCGTCGAGGTGAAGTCGACCGTCGACGCCATCACGATGGTGGCTGCCATAATCGGCGGCAGCCTTGGCTGGTGGATACTGCTGTCGTCGCTGATCGGGCGCATACGACACAAGTTCGCTTATGCGCGCATCGTGCAGATCAACCGAATCGCAGGCGCGCTGCTGTTCGGCTTCGGTGCGGTATTGGTCGGTGAGCTCGTGCTGCAGGCCGCGGGAGTCCTGGCAGAGGCTGCCTACAGCCTCATCGCTACTGCCTAGTGCCGGAGAGCGTGAATTCGCCCTGGCGAACGCGCGCATCCAGTCCACGCGCCAGGCTGGCGACGGCATCCTCCCCGAAAGCTGACACCAGGTCGGTGAGAGCCGTGAACAGCGCTGCGTAGGCCATCAGCTCGGGCGCAATGCCCTGGTCCGCTCCCTCGTCCCACGCTTCGAGTATGATGTTCAGCGCCTTGAAGCTGTCGCTCTTGTCCTCAGTTCCGCAGAACGTCTGCATGATTGTTCTCGTCCTCTGCACGTGACGGTGCACGTCCCCACAAACGCAAGCCGTAGCACAGGGTGCTCTCGAGAGTAGCAACCGCAACAATTAACAGTGAATCGCGGAAACCGGGCATCGATGCCCTCAGGGCACATTGCGCATCAGCTCGTTTGCGAGTTGGGTCGCCTCGGCAAGGAAGCGCTTGACGGCCGTCTCGGCCGAGGGCGTGCAGGTGCGGTAGGTCCGGCTGTAGCCCATGTAGCCCTTGTTGAAGCTGCGGGTCAGCTTCGCCCGGCGCAGTGCGGTCGTGCCCTCTGCATCCATCAGCTCCTGCATCCGGTCGCGCCAGAGCTGGCCCTCATCGGCTCCGCAAAGTTCCCTAAGGTAGTGGACGGCGCCGAGAATTTCGGACAGCCGCATCAGCTTGTCGTCGTAGGGCTTGGCATCCTGGGCGCGGATCACGCTCACGGGTGCGAGCAGGGCAGCCAGGACAACCAGGATACGGAGAGCTGAATTGAGGTGAGCGCGGGTGCAATACCGGGGCATGCAACCTTTCCTTGAATGCAGACCCGGTTCATAGCACGGGCGCGCGGCGACGTGCCAGCTGCGCAATGTGATGCTTGAGCCTCAGGCGCAGGCGGCGCAGGCGCGCGATCTCGAACTCCTGTATTTCATAATCGAACAGCGGCATGTTCCGCTGCAGCGCCCGCTCGAGGGCCGCCACGAACCGGCCACGCCGTTCCGAATCGAGCTCGAGCCCGGGCAGATCGGGGAGATAGCCGAATCGCCAGCGGTACTCCTCCATGACTTTGCGTGCTGGTTCCTCGAGACGTTCCATCAGAAGAGACGCTAATCCCCCGTGAGCAGGTGAATGCTCAATTTCAGAATAAATTTGATTTGAGGAAAAAAATGGGCGATTTGTGGTTGCAACTTGCAATTCGCCTAACCCAACTGCGCGCGGTAGAGGAGCCATCGCGACCACGAGATAAATAAGTCTGCTCACAAATTAGTGAATTAAGGGATTAACCCTTAGTACCCGTTTGTAGAATGGTGCAATGCCGCGAAGTCGTGATAAAGGGGAACCCGCGTGGGGTCCCCCGCGTTTGATGACTAGTCTTTTATTGTGTAGAGGTGGAGAAATATCACTGCGATTTCAAGTGCTATTATCCACCACTTCAACCACTGTGAGCAGATCCCGAAGTTGGCACTCATGTGGGTCTCTCCGTCCTGATGGGTGCCGACCGACGGCGGAGTGGCAACTCCGCCGTCACCCTTTGCCACCATCGGCTTAACCGAGAACTCACAAGTACCCTAATTGGTTCGACCAGTGAGCGATTTGTGATCGAGTGTGCATCCGGCGCAAGCTGCTGAAATATTTGCCTGTCCTCGGACGTGGAGACGTCGTGGAGACTGGCCCGGACTATCCGCGCTGTTCGTACCGCTCGATGTGGAAGCGCTGGAAATTGGGGTCGTTCCGGTAGGTCTTCGTCCGGACCCAGACGAACATGTCGTAGAAGGTGCCGGGCCCCATGCCGAGGTGCATACGGGCCACCTCGAGCGGCGCGCCCCATTTGGCATCCCCCGGAAGCTCCTCCTTGAAGAACACCACTGTCGGCGTGAACAGCACGCCCCAGCGCTCGGCGAGCTTTTTCTCGGTTAGAACGGTGCCGTCGAAATCCGTCACCTCGCGGGAGCCCCACAGGTCTAGCTGAACGACGTGGAAGTTATCTCGCACATAGTCGTTGATGTAGCGGAGCGAGAGCACCTCCTTGTGCATTTTTGCGCAGTAGACGCAGCCGCGCTGCTCGAAAAAGACAGCAAATCGCTTGCTCGCGGCCTTGGCCTCGGCGAAATCCTCCCGCAGGTCCAGGAACGACTGGACGAACCAGTCCTGATGGTAGATGCCGTCCTCGCCCAGTCTCGGCTCGACGCGTGGATCGGCGGGACCGCTGACGGGCGGCATGGGCTCCGCCGTGACGGCCGGGCCCGCAAAGGCCAGCATCAGTGCTGCGACCAACAGAAAGCGCATGGGTTTCCCTCCGTGATCACGTCTTTCCAACTCAAATCAGCCTAGCAGCAGATCGACTGCATAGCGTAGCGCGATCACAGCGAGAAAGCAGCCGAA
>JAEVZQ010000297.1 GCA_023392135.1 Pseudomonadota bacterium
GGATAAGGGTAAGGGTGCAGGCCCGGCCGAGAACGTCGGCAGCAGCTACTACAATATCGGCGTCGCCGGCATGGCGATCGTGGTCGAAGGTGCCCGTAAAGCGCTCGAAAAGTACGGCGAGCCGCTGACCGCGGAGAAGCTGAAGAAGGGGATGGAGGAGATCAAGGACTTCAATGCCGAAGGTCTCATTCCGCCGATCACCATCACGGCCCAGGATCACCAGGGCGGCGGCCACGGACGGATCTCCCAATGGGATGGCGCCCATTGGGTGCCGAAGACGGATTGGTATGCGGCCTACCAGGACATCGTGATGGATCTCGTCAAGAAGACAGCTGCCGAATTCAAGAAGGCGCAATAGCCCGTCGACCATCACGATGCTGACACTCGAAAACATCGAGGTCGTCTACGACCAGGTCTTCCTCGCAATCAAGGGCGTCTCGCTCGAGGTCGCCGAGGGAGGCGCGGTCGCACTGCTAGGCTCGAACGGCGCCGGCAAGAGCACGACGCTCAAGGCCATCTCTGGCCTGCTGGCGCCGGAGCGCGGGAAGATCACGCGCGGTGAGGTCCGCTTTCGCGGGCAGAACTTAGGCGGGCTTGCCGCGCCGGATCGTGTGCGGCTCGGCATTGCCCACGTGCTGGAAGGCCGGCATGTGTTCGGGCACCTGACGCCGCTCGAGAACCTCATCGCGGCAACGTCGATGCACAAGAGCCGCATCAAGGTCTCCGAGCTGACCGAGCGTGTTTTCGAGTGGTTCCCGCGCCTGAAGCAGCGATCAACTGCCCAGGCCGGCTATCTCTCCGGTGGCGAGCAACAGATGCTCGCCATTGGCCGGGCTTTGATGACCGAGCCGAAGCTCTTGATGCTCGACGAGCCGAGCCTCGGACTTGCTCCGTTTCTCGTCGACGAGATTTTCGATATCATTTCGCGCATCGCTCGCGAAACCAGCATGAGCATCCTGCTCGTCGAGCAGAACGCGGCCGCCGCGCTCGCCATCGTCGATAATGCCTATCTCATCGACAACGGCCGCGTCGTCATGAGCGGCACCGCTGAAGCGCTGCGGCAGAACCCGGATGTTCAAGAATTCTATCTCGGCGGGACCGGCCGGGTCGATTACCACAACGTCAAGCACTACCGCCGCCGGAAGCGCTGGCTGGCGTAAGCGCACCTGAGACTTCGTTCTGCGTGTCAAAAGCCGGAAACGGCCGGTCAAATCTCCGCGTTCTTCCGCTCGAATTTCCAGACCCGCTCGAAGCCCATGAGCTTGGTAAAATCGCCGAACGGGTAAAGCGTGCCATTCCAGTCCTTGCTGGACCCTTTCTCGAGAATGTCTTTGTAAACGGACTGCAATGCCGCCCCCATTGCCAGGAATCCCGAGGCTGGGAAAATGGCCAGCTTGAAGCCGCAGGACTCGAGCTCGGCGCGACAGAGGATCGGGGTGCGCCCACCTTCGACCATGTTGGCGACGAGCGGAACATCGAATGTCTCGCCGATGCGGCGCATCTCCTCCATGCTCTCCGGCGACTCTATGAACAGGATATCCGCGCCGGCCTTGGCGAAGGCTTCGCCGCGCCGCAACGCCTCGTCGAGGCCCAGCGTCGTGCGCGCGTCCGTGCGGGCAATGATCAGGAAGTCCTTCGACGAGCGCGCCTCCGCGGCAACCTTGATCTTGCGCGCGGCATCCTCGATCGGGATGACGCGCCGCCCCGGCGTGTGGCCGCACTTTTTCGGGTATTCCTGATCCTCGATCTGGATCGCCGCAGCACCCGCCGCCTCGTAGCCGCGCACGGCAAAATCGACATTGAGCAGCCCGCCGTAACCCGTATCGCCGTCCGCAATGAGCGGCGTCTTCGTGCCACCTGCGATCTGCCGCACGCGTGAGACCATGTCGGTGTAGGTCGCGAGCCCTGCATCCGGCAGCCCGAGATAGGATGCCACCGTGCCGAAGCCAGTCATATAGAGGGCATCGAAGCCCATGCCGTCGGCGATCTTCGCCGAGATCATATCGAAGACGCCCGGAGCAGAAATGAGACCGGGCTGCTTGAGGCGCTGAGAGAGAGATTGGCTCATGGATGTGTTTTTCCTGTTGGTTCAGGCGACGCGGCGATGCAGGCGCTGGTCGAGCCAGAGCAGGACCGCGTTTGCAGCAACCGCAAAAAGCGCAAGCATCAGAATGACGGCCATTATGGTCGGGACGTCATGCAGCCCGATGGCGTTCATGATCATGTAGCCGAGGCCACGTTGCGAGGCGAACATCTCGCCGATAAGAACGCCGAGCAGCGTAAGCGAGAATCCGATCCTCAGGCCCGAAACGATTTCCGGAATGGCCGCAGGGATCACCACCGTCCGTAGCGTCTCGCCCCGGCTCAGATGCAGCACGCGCGCTGTCTTGAGATAAACCGGCGCCATGTTGCGCACGGCGTTCATGGCGAAAATGGCGATCGGAATTATCCCGTGGATGGTGCCGAAAGCGACCTTCGCCGGCATGCCGAGTCCGAAAATTAAAAGAATGACCGGGTAAAGCGTGACTTTCGGCAGCGAATAGATGGAGACGAGAATCGGGTCGGCGACCTTCGCGCCCGTGCGGTTGAGGCCCAGCAGAAGTCCGAGGAGCAAGCCGCCGCCGAACGCAAGCACCAGAGAATAGAAAAATGCCGTCAGCGTCTCCGCAACGTGCGGCCAGAATGTCATTGTGCCGAGCAGTTCGCCCGCTCGCGCCACGGTTCCGAGCGGCGAGGTCAACGCCGTTGGCGCGATCAGATGCAGCGCCTGCCAGATCACAATGGCCGCAATAACGAGCAGTGCCGTATCGAAAACGCGCCGCATCCGTCAGCGCCCCCGCCGCGCGAGCAGCTTCTGCTCCCAGACATAGAACAGCGCGTTCACGATCGTTACGAGCACGATCACGAACAGCATCAGCGCATACATCGTTCGATTATCGAAGTTGTTGAAGGCATAGGCGATGGATTAGCCAAGCCCCGAGGAGGACATGATGAACTCGCCCGCGATCACGCCGATGAACGAGTATGCGATGGCAAGCTTCACGCCCGTGAAGAGGTACGGCGCCGCACTCGGCAGCTTGATCCTGAGAGCTGTCGAAATGGAATTCATCCGGTAGACATTCGCCGTTTTGAGCAGTGCCCGCGGTATGCGATCGAACCCGTTGAGCGTCGCAATGATCATGGCGACGACGCCGAACAGAAAACCGATGGCAATGATGGGTGGCCGCCCCAGGCCGAACAGGACAATGAAAAGCGGATAAAAAGCGAAGAACGGCAGCGCGTAATACGTTGCGAGGAACGGGTCGATGGCGCGCCTCAGTCGTGGCAGCCCATGGATGACCGCGCCCGCTGCAAATCCGACTGCGACGGATAGGGCAAAAGCGGCAATCACGTTGCCGACCGTCTCGACGATATCGGATGTGATACGGCCGGAAGCCAGCAGCGCCCACAGATGCACTGCCATGGCGGACGGCGGTATCATTACGGTCGCGCGGATCACACCTGTCTGGCACAGGATCTCGAGCGCCAGGACGAACCCGGCAACGATCACGAGGCGCAGCAGCCCG
>JAEVZQ010000340.1 GCA_023392135.1 Pseudomonadota bacterium
GCCCGGAGGACCTCAAGGGCCTCAAGATGCGCACGATGGAGAACCCCATCCACATGCAGGCCTACAAGGGCTTCGGCATCATCCCGACGCCCATGGCCATCAGCGAGGTCTTCACCGCTCTGCAGCAAGGCACCGTGGACGGACAGGAAAACCCGATCTCCGTCATCCAGTCCTGGAAGTTCGACCAGGTCCAGAAGCACCTGACGCTCACTGGCCATGTCTATTCCCCGGCATTCCTGATGATGAACAAGGGTCTATGGGACGGCCTGTCGGCTGAGGACAAGCAACACTTCCTCGATGCGGCGAAGGAAGCTGTGAAAGCCAATCGCGCCCGCATCGACCAGGACGAGAAGAACGGTGTCGCCTACCTGCGCTCGAAGGGCATGGAAGTGATCGATGACGTCGATCGTACCCAGTTCCAGAAAGCCCTGGAGCCGGTATTCGCGGAGCTTGCCAAGAAGTTCGGCGAGGAGAACATCCGCCGCCTTCGCGAGGGTAAGTGACATATAGGCGAATAGCGAAATAGCGGATAGGGAACTGGCGAAGTTTCGTGCCAGCTATTCGCTATTCGCCGTTTGCTTCTCACCTCGATATCAGGATCTGAGCCGATGAGAGACATCATCCTCGCCATCGAGCGGCGCACGACTGGCTTTGCGATGTGGTGCGCCGGCCTGATGCTGGTGATCGCGTCCCTGGCCGGCTTCTATCAGATCATCTCCCGGTTCGTTCTCGAGCAGCCGGCAGAGTGGTCCGAGGTGACCGTGCGTTTCGCGCTCATCTGGATGGTGTTTCTCGGCATTCCGACGGCTTTTCGCCAGGGTGCGATGCTGTCCGTCGACCTGCTTTATCGAAAGTCGGGACCGCGCCTCAGGCGCGCGCTGGACTGGTTCATCTTCATCTGCAGCCTGATCCTGATGCTCGCCATTCTCGGGTGGGGTTACGATTACACCTACCGCACCCGGCTTCAGACCATTCCGGGCCTGGAGTTCCTCACGATGGTCTGGGCTTATTCGGCCATGCCGGTGGGCGCTGCCTTCTCGTTGCTCGCGATCCTTGGCCAGCTGCTCGATCCGCGCCATCGCGAGCTCGAAACCGCGCAATAGTATTCCGAAGGGCGCTCCCACATGTCGATCGCGATGCTCGTAACCATGTGTCTGGGCTTTGCGCTGTCGGTCTCGATCGCGGTGTCGATCGGACTGGCCGCGCTGCTCGGTACGTGGCTGTCGAACGTCAACATGCTGCTGTCGGTGAAGGAAATCTATACCGCCATCAACAAGTTTCCCCTGGCGGCAATTCCCTTTTTCATCCTCGCCGGCAACATCATGGAGAGTGGCGGCATCTCCAGGCGCCTCGTCGAGTTTGCAAAGTCGGTGGTGGGAGGCGTTCAGGGTGGCTTGTCGGCGACATGCGTCTTCACCTGCATGATTTTCGCTGCCGTTTCGGGGTCGAGCGTCGCCACGACATTCGCCATCGGCGCGATCCTCGTTCCGGCGCTCGTGAAGCACGGCTATCCGAGCAACTACGCCGCCGCGCTGCAGGCGACCTCGGCAGAGCTCGGCGTCATCATTCCCCCATCGATACCGCTCATCATCTTCGGTGTTTCGGCGGAGGTCTCCATCGGCGAGCTGTTCATCGCCGGTATCGGGCCGGGCATACTCATCGCCGGCGCGCTGATGGCCTTTGTGCTGATCTATGCCTATGTGAAGGGCTACGGCAAGCAGGACCGGGAGGGTCGGCTGCCGCTCTTGACGGCGACGCGCCAGGCGATCTTCGCACTGTTTATGCCCGTCATCATATTGGGCGGCATTTACGGCGGCGTGTTCACGCCGACCGAAGCATCGGTGGCGGCGGTTTTCTATGCACTCCTCGTCGGCCTGGTCGTCTATCGCGAAATCGGATTGAAGGACCTGGGATTTATTCTGCGGAAGTCGGTCATCTCCTCGTCAGTCATTCTGTTCATCATCGCCAACGCCGGACTGTTCAGCTATCTCATCACCCGGGCGGGCGTTCCGGATCAGATCGGCGAATTCCTGCGCACAAACCTCGAGACGCCGTTCATGTTCCTGCTCGGCGTGAACATGGCTCTTTTCTTCATAGGCATGTTCATCGAGACATCCGCAGCCATTATCGTGCTGGCTCCAATTCTCGTGCCAGTCGCGGCGGGGTTCGGCATAGATCCGGTGCATCTCGGAGTCATTGTCGTTGTCAATCTCGCGCTTGGCATGATCACGCCTCCGTTCGGGGTGAACCTCTTCGCCGCCTGCGCTGTAGCGAAAATTTCGGTCGATCAGATCATCTTGAGACTCATCCCGTTCGTGCTCGTGGTGCTCGCCTGCCTGATGGTCATCACTTATGTTCCGCAATTATCACTCTTCCTTCGGGATCTCGTCTACTAGGTCCGGCGGAACGATTGCTGCCGACCTGGGGTTGACCGCCTGTCGATCGCATTGGAAGAGCACCAGACCGGCAGATGAAACATCAGACCTGGACGGAACCGCTGCGGGACTTCGCAGCGTCCTCACGGTTTCGCGAGGGCGGCGGCATTGTCACGGACCTCGACGGCACGGCCGTCCACGAGCACGAGGGCCGCATCGTCATTCCACATAACGTCTCGCATGCGTTGGAGCGCTTGAACGAGCAGGGCCGCCCGATCGCGATCAATACGCTGCGCTTCCCGATGAGCGTCATCGCCACTTTCGGCCAGGAATGGTACGCGATCACCAACGCTCCGCTCCCGCTCATCTCGCTCAATGGCAGCCTGATCGGACATCTCAGGGAAAGCGCCACCGGCGCCATTGTTTTCGAGGAAACCGATGCACAGGTGCTGTCGCAGGACGACATTGAAGAGGTTCTGACCGGTGTGGAGGGGCTGATCAGCAACGGCGTAAACCAGCTGCTTGTCTTCTGTTATCCGCGCGACTGGCCGCTGGGCGAGCTGGTCTGGACCCCTGACTGCAATCGCGTGGAGCACGTCAGGCATAAATATCTGAGCGCCTCTGAGGCATTCTGTGGAGGTGTCGATCGGCTGCGGCAGCGACTGGCCAGCCACGAGATCTGCATGATGTTCCTGCTCATCGAGCAGCCCTTCGACCACCTGATGGCCTATCAGCATATCAAGCCCAGCAGCTTCATTACGAATAACGGGATCGACAAGCTCGATGGCCTGCTGCGCTTTGCGGCCCGCGCGGGAATAGACCCGACGGATTGGCTCGGGGCCGGCGACTCGCCGATGGACAACTTTCTGCAGGGTGTCGGGCTCGCCGTGCACGTCGGCGCCACCCAGCTCGAATTTCACGGGCAGCGGGAAACCGTGAAGGTTCGTGACTCGCTGGAACTCGGAGACGTACTCGGAGAGCTGTCACAGCTCCTGTAGGCCTCGACACGTCTTCCCCACCGAGCCCTGGAATTTCAGAGTTCGACTTTCTCGTTGAGGCCAAGATCGGGCTGGGTGCCGGTGTCGGCAGCTTTGCGAAGCTCGTCGCACTCCACCTGCTGCGGCTTGCCGCCCACCCAGTACTCCGCCTTCTTAGGCAGGACACGCAGCACGGCGACTTCCTCGCTATCCGGGCCTTTCGGAAAATAAGCTGCGGCGTACGAGTTCCAGAGCTGGCGCGCAAGGTCGTGATCCGGAGCCAACTGGCCCTCGCCGGAGACCGAGATGAACAGATCCTTCTCGGGATCGGAAAACGACAGGTTGACGTGTGTCCGCTCGCCGATCTCATGCGCTTTGGGGGAGGAGGAGCTTGTCAGAAACAGGAACTCCTGCTTGTCCTCGTCGAGGCGCGTCGCCATCGGACGCGAGCGCAGCAGGTCACCGTCGCGCGTGGTCAGCATGCAGACGGGGATTTCGCGCACCAGCGACCAGAGGTCCTTCGGGCTGGATTGCAGGCTCATGCTGGAGGCCTCCGCTGATGTTGGTTGCTTTGCAGGGCTAACTTTTGCGGGTGCCTGCTAGTTCCGCGCCCCCTCAGGGGCGATCGGCCGCGATCAGGTAAGCCCCAGCACGTTGACGATAAACAGTATGATGACCACTAAGCCGACGAGATAAATGATTGCGTTCATGTTTCCTCTCTCGACGATTGGACGCCGGCAGCCGGGATGCTGGCCGCCGACGGTTGCTCGCCTGGTGTGGGGGAGCTCGTCAGGCCTGGCGATTGAACCAGTT
>JAEVZQ010000355.1 GCA_023392135.1 Pseudomonadota bacterium
CTCGGCTATTCCATCGAGTTCGACGAAACCGGTGAGTGGAACGACTACAGAATAGACTTCGAGGCGCTGGCACTGCATCTCCTCGCTCTCGAAAAGGCGGCACGTGCGAGCGGCATCCCGATCCGCCGTGTGATTTTCGATGTGCGCCTCCAGCCCAAGCTGTTCGCGACGGAACCCGGTGCGCAACTTTCACGGATGCTGAGCTTCAACAAGCGCCGGTCGTGGGTGCGGCACGACGAGCACTACCACGTCGACTTCAATGTACCCTGCCGGTGAGGGGTGCGCGCCATGGCCACTCACACCACACCAACTTGGCCCGGGGGGATCGGCTCTCGCGCGGCGCCGGCCGAAGCTAGCCGCACACTGCGGTCCGCTTGACACGCGCCCGCCGATCCCGCCCATTTCAATGACGGGCCTCGTCATTGCGCCCAGGTTCGATCTCGGGGCCCTGAAGTCCATGATCCGCTTTGGCCGCATCATTGACCTGCCGACGGAAGCCGATCGGGCTCGCTTTGCCGAGGTCAGCAGATTGTTTCGGTCGGCTTTTCCCTTCGAAGCGGAGGCCATCGACCGGATCCAGAAAACCCTCGCCGACCGCACCAGAGTCCGATTCGATCCAGTGCTCCTCGTCAGTCTGGATGCCCGGCATCGGGTGTCCGGCATGGCCTACGTGTTCTACTTTGCCGATCTGCGCTACGGCTATCTGCAGTACATCGCGAGTGATCCCGAGCGGCCGGCGCGAGGCATCGGCGCCGCGCTCTATGAGGCCCTGCGCGAGTTTCTGTCAGCCCGCGAGGCGCGAGGGCTCTTTCTCGACGTACCGCCCACCGATCCGACCAAGCTCAAAGAACCGGCGAGGTTGAAAATCAACCTCAAGCGGGTGCGATTTTATGAGCGCTATGGCGTTCATGAGATCCTGGGCACGAAATGGGATAGTCTGCCGAACCCACGTAACGAAGGCTATCTGACCACGCTGCTGTTCGATCCCCTGGGCCACCGGGCCAGGCTCGAACGCGCGACGGCCCGGCGTGTCGTCCGCCGCATCCTGATCGAGCAATTCGGTTACGAGCGCGACGACCCGTTCGTCACGGCTATCGTGCAGTCCTTTGCGGATGATCCAGTTCAGATGCGGCCGCTGGGGTCGGGGCCAGCCGCTGCGGCCACCCCGACCCGAGCCAAGTACCTGGCGCCCATCAAGCTCGTGGTCGCCGGACGACACGAGATTCATCACCTGCGCGAGAAAGGCTATGTCGAGCGCCCCGTTCGGGTGCGTGCGATCCTGGCCGGTCTCGAGGGCCTGGCGATCGAGCGGGTGCCGACGCGGCACTTCCCCGAGGACTGGCTGACGGCCGTGCACAACCCGGCACTGGTAGGCTATATCAAGGCGATGGCGCACCGTCTCGACGAGAAGGCGCTCGTCTACCCCGAGGTGTTTCCGATCCGCCGCCCAGATCGCGTCCCACGCGCATTGGAGGATCGCGCCGGCTACTTCTGCTCGGATACTTTCACGCCGCTGACGCGCAACTGCTACGCGGCCGCCCGCGATGCTGCAGACGTCGCCCTCACCGGTGCATCGTTGATCGCCAACGGGGAGCAGTTGGCCTACGCGTTGTGCCGTCCTCCCGGCCATCACGCCGAGCGCCGCATCTATGGCGGGTTCTGCTATTTCAACAACGCCGCCATTGCCGCGAACTATCTTTCGCGCCGCGGCAAGGTCGCGCTGCTCGACATCGACTATCATCACGGCAATGGCTCACAAGATATATTCTACACCCGTGACGATGTTCTTACGCTCTCCATCCACGGTCACCCCCGCCACGCCTTTCCCAACTTCTCAGGATACACGGACGAGCTGGGCGAGGGAGCCGGTCTGGGGTTCAACCAGAATTATCCGCTGGAGCCGCCCGTCGACGATGAGCGCTACCTCTCCGTGCTCGAGAAGGCGTTGAAGCGCGTCCGCGACTTCGACCCGAATTACCTCATCGTGTCGCTTGGCTTCGACATCATGCGGGGCGATCCCACAGGCGCCTTTTCGGTCACCACTGCGGGCATGCGCCGGATCGGAACGAGATTGGGCCGCTTCCGCGCACCGACGCTGGTCGTTCAGGAAGGCGGATATTCCAGGCGCAATCTGCGTTCGGGCTCGAGGGCGTTCTTCTCCGGCCTGGCAAGTGCATGGTACGATCGGTGATCGGGCTGACCAGCGCTTGTCGTGCCGGCGCGGACCGGTTCGGATCACTCTGACGAGCGCACCCACCCCAAGCTGGCGCGCAGGGGCCATGCTCCACCCCGATCCCGTGAGAGCCTAGCCCGGTACGCGTATCTGTCCCATAGTGGCCGCATCTTGAATCCAGACAGGGAAACGGAAGCGATCGTGACTGAAACTGTGACCATCACACTTGATGAGTTGTGGACGCTCGGCATAGGGGTTCTGGAGGCGAACGGCTTCTCCAAGGATCATGCCCGCACCATCAATGCATCGATCTGGGCCTGTCAGCGCGACGAATGCCACTCCCATGGCGCCTATCGACTGATTTCCTGCGTCGAAACCGTCCGTGCCGGCAAGATATCGCCCGTGGCCGAGCCCGAGGTCTCGCACCCCGCGCCCGGCATCGTCCGGGTCGACGCAAAGGGTGCTTATTCGCTCCTTTCATTCGAAACGGGCCGGCCGCTTGTCGTCGAGAAGGCCCGCAAGCAGGGCATCGCGGTTCTGGCCATCAACCACTGCTATCATTTCTCCGCCCTGTGGCCTGAAGTCGAGGCACTTGCAGAGGACGGCGTCGCGGCGATCGCGATGACGCCGGGCACGTGCACCGTGGCACCCGCAGGCGGCACGAAGCCTCTCTTCGGGACCAACCCCTTCGCGTTTGCGTGGCCTCGGCCGAGCGGCAATCCTTACGTGTTCGATTTTGCGACGAGCGTCGTCGCCCGCGGAGAAATCGAGCTTCATAGGCGCGCGGGGAAACCAATCCCGATCGGCTGGGCCATAGACGCAAACGGAGAACCCACGACGGACGCGGCGCGTGCTCTGGAAGGCGCGTTGCTCCCGTTCGGGTCTTACAAGGGGACTGCAATCGCGACCATGATCGAGCTCCTGGCCGGCCCGCTGATCGGCGACCTGCTGAGCCCGGAGGCCAAGGAGCATGACGCGGGCGCCGGCGTCACGCCGTACCGGGGCGAGTTGGTCATCGCCTTCGATCCGGCTTCCTTCCTGGGCGCGGAAGCGGATCGGCACCTTAAGAGAGCCGAGCGGATTTTCGAGGAAATCACCAGCCAGGGCGCACGGCTGCCCTCACAGCGCCGATATGAGGCCCGTGCCCGAAGTCTTGCCACGGGCACGGTCACACTTCCACGTAAACTGTATGATGATATCCGCGCGCTTTATGCTCGATGAGCGCGATTGAAAATTGACTTTTACCGAACCATGGACCGGGTTCTCACCGAAACCGCTCTACAGCTTTTCCGATTAGGTGGAACGTGAGCAGCGCTCACTCCCTTCACCTCTCCCGTTGGGAG
>JAEVZQ010000368.1 GCA_023392135.1 Pseudomonadota bacterium
GGCCATGGCGACCGGCGGGCCGCTTTGATTCTGACAAAAAGAATGCGCCGTGGAGGAAGGATGAGCGACCCGACCAGCACTCAATCCGGGCAGTTGGACAGGGAGCCGGGGAGTGAGAATCTCCCCCGCAGCATCGGGCCGGGTGTCGACTGGTTCGTTTATGTCTTCCTGATTTTCTTCGCGATTTATCATTACGTCACGGCCGGCATCGGGATTCCCGTCGACTACTGGCACATGGGAATCCATATCGGTGGCGTCCTGCTGATCATCTACATCCTCTATCCCGCGTTTTCCGGCGCCACTGCGCGGCGGCAGGGCGGCTGGGCTGCGCCGGGTGGGATTCCGATTCAGGATTGGACCTTTGGCATCGTTGGTGCGGCGGCGGCACTCTGGATCGGTTTTTCCTGGGAAGGATTCGATTTCTCGGTATTCGGTTATCCGGTGCGGCTCCAGGAGCAGGCATTGCGGCAGGGGGCACCGGCGCCGATCGATATCGTGTTGGGGACGCTTCTGATCTTCATCATTCTCGAAGCGACACGCCGCGTCATCGGCCTGGTGCTGCCGATCATCATCCTGGCATTCACCGCGTTCGCGCTGTTCGGCCCGTACATGCCGATCGATATTCTGAAGCACCCGGGTGTGGAGTGGAGCCAGTTCGTCAACAACGTCTATTTCCCGTCCGAGGGTATTTTCGGCGTGCCGCTGTGGGTCGCCTCGACGATCGTGTTCCACTTCGTCCTGTTTGGCACGGTTGCGCAGAAAATGGGGCTCGGACAGCTGTTCGTCGACGTCTCAACGGTCATTGCCGGCCGCTACATGGGCGGTCCGGCCAAGGTTTCGGTGGTGTCGTCCGCGTTGATGGGCACGATCTCCGGCTCATCGGTTGCCAATGTCGTCTCGACGGGCGCGCTGACGATCCCGAACATGAAGCGCCTCGGATATCCGGCGTACTTCGCCGGGGGCGTTGAAGCTGCGGCCAGTGCCGGAGGGCAGATTACACCGCCGATCATGGGCGCGGCGGCCTTCATCATGGCCGAGTTTCTGCAGATGCCGTACACGCAGATCGTGATCGCGGCGGCGGCACCGGCATTCATGCACTATTTCGGGGTGTTCACGATCGTGCACTTCGAAGCGAAGCGACTGGGATTGCAAGGGGAGCCGCCGGAGAATATTCCCCGATTTGGCAATGTCGTAAAGCGCGGATGGCCAGCGGCGATACCGCTCATCGTGCTGCTTTATGTGATGTTCAGCGGCTACACGCCGTACATGGCAGCCTTCTGGGCCATTACATCGTGCATCGTCATCGGGCTGCTCAATCCGATGAAGCGGATGAGCCTGAAGGATCTCGCAGATGCCTTTTACGAAGGCGGACGCAATGCACTTGCTGTAGGCGCGATCTGCGCGGCCGTGGGTGTCATTGTGGCCGTCATCACACTGACGGGCCTTGCGTTCCGCATGGGCTTCATGGTGACCAACGCGGCCCAGAGCGTCGGCAGCATGTTCCATGTCCTGACGACGGGCGGTGCGATCGAGATCTTTGCCCAGCAGGATGTGACGCTGTTCCTGTCGATGCTGTTCATCGGCATCGCGTGCATCCTGATGGGCGCCGGAATTCCGACTACGGCGCTTTATATCATGCTCGTGACGGTGGCCCAGCCTGCGTTCACGACCCTTGGCGTGCCGCCGCTCGCGACGCATCTGTTCGTATTCTATTACGGGATCATCGCAGAGGTGACGCCACCCGTCTGCACGTCGGCCTACGCGGCCGCCGCAATAGCCAATTCGAACCCATGGCGAACCGGATTGACGGCATTCCGACTCTCGTGCGGCAAGATCCTAGTGCCCTTCGTTTTCTGTTATTCGCCTGCACTTCTGCTGGTGCTGCCCGAGTACACGTGGCTCGAGTTCTTCCAGACGGCCATTTCGTGCGCGGCCGGCGTTGGAATCCTCGGGATTGCTTTCACCGGCTACATGAACGCGCCTATGGGCATGCCGGTGAGATTGGTGCTCGGGGTGGCGGGGCTAGGATTCGTGCATCCGGGCACGTTGACGGACCTGATTGCCATCGTTCTGGCAGCGCCGATCATAGCGCATCAGTATCTGTTCAGGCGGCAGGCGGTAAGGGTGGCCTGACTGGTGCCGGTGCAGCCCGGGGGGATTACTCGACGTCCTCCCGATCGCCCTTTGTCGATGGCGCCGAGATGACGAGGAAGCGAACGGGCTCATCGCTCGCGTTATGCGCGCGGTGGGCTACGTTGGGGGCCATTTCGAGACCTTCTCCGGCGGTCAGCTCGATGATCGGGCTGCCGTCCCGCTCCATGGAGAGCGTGCCCGACAGGACGTAAAAGAACTGCCGGGCGCGGCGATGCACATGGCGTTTTTCGGTCGTGCCGGCGGGCATGACCTCCTCCGCAACCGCCAGGTCGGGCTCGGTGAGCAGCCGCCAGGCCGAGCACCCGGTGCCCCAATTCTCGTGCGGGATCGTTTCGCGGCTGACTTTGCTCATGATCTCTCCATCCAGTGTTTTTGAGTTTCGAATGCCAATCCTCGATCGCAGCTCGCAGCGAAGCAAGACGAAATGCAAGCCCGTGTTATGACGTTGTCGCATTCGTGCCAGTCGACGCGGGAAGCTTCTCGCCGCAAAATGCCTATGCGAGGGTTCGCGCAAATCTGACGGAGGATCGACCAGTTGCGATACAGAGTCGGGCTGCTGCCCTACGATGACGACACCTGTGGCTGGGTGCGGCTGCTGCCGCCGCGCAAGGACGTGCGGCGTGTGGCAGGGAGCATGACGTTCGATTGGGCCGTCGTCGGTGCGGGTTATGCGGGGCTTGCAGCCGCGCGGCGCCTCTCGGAGCACTTTCCGGATCGATCGATCGCAGTCATCGACGCGCAGCGCGCGGGCGAAGGAGCAGCCGGGCGCAACTCAGGTTTTGCGGTCGAGATAACGCCGTCGCCGAACCCGAAAGTCGTTTCCGCCGAAGCCACGTATGGCCGCTCGTACCGGATCAATCGCTTCGGACAGGACTTGCTGTGCGGGCTGGTTCAGAAGCATGACATCGGCTGCGATTGGCGTGAGGTCGGAAAATATCAGTCGGCGGCTGAGAAGCATAACCTCGATCGGGTCGACACGTTTGCGCGGCATCTGGAAGAGCTTGGCCTTCCCCACAGGATCGTGGAAAGCGACGAGCTGGCGGCTCGCCTCGGCACACGGCACTATCGTCGGGCCGTGCTCACCAAGCAGACTGTGCTCGTGCAGCCGGCAGCCCTGACACGCGGGCTGGCCCTCAACCTGCCGGAGAACGTGACGCTACTCGAGGAATCCCCGGTCCTCGAGTACGAGACGGGATCGGGCGTGACGTTGACGTGTCCGGCGGGAAGCGTGCGGGCGCCTAAGGTCATCCTGGCCACGAACAGTTATCTGCCGCAGTTCGGCGCTTGGCCGAATGGCCTCGTTCCCTTCACGCTGACGGCGGCGCTCAGCCGGCCGCTCAGGGAGGAGGAGCACCAGAGCCTCGGCGCGCCGGAGCCCTGGGGTGTCATTTCCATCCATCGTTTCGGCGCTTCGGTTCGGTACACGGTCGACCGGCGCATCCTCATTCGAAACACGCTCGAGTACTGGCCGGAGATGACGATGAGCCGGCAGGAGCTCTATGAGCGGCGCGGGATGATCGAGCAGTCCTTCCGGGCGCGATTCCCGATGCTCCCGAACGTGACGTTCGATTACTTCTGGACGGGTGTCATCTGCGCCAGCCGCAACCTGACCGCGGGCTTCGGCAAGATCGCGGGCGGCGTCTATGCGGCGGGCGGCTGTAATGCCGGCGGAATAGCGCGGAACACGACGCTCGGAACGCTTATCGCCGACTATGCGGTGGGCTCCACATCAGAGCTGCTGAGCGAGGTGCTCGCCATGCCGGCTCCAGCCTGGGTGCCGCCACGGCCGCTCAGGGATATCGGCGCGCACATCGATCTTGCGCGCCGGAAACGCGGTCTCGGGGCGGAGCTTTGAGCTCCGCCTCCGGACCACACAGGGCGCGTCAGCGTGGCTCTGGCAGATCCCACAAGGAGCGGCTCGCCTCACGGTGGGCATCGGCGCGGCTGAGACCGATGTCTTTCAGGTCATAATCGCTGAGCGCCAGGAGGGCTCTGCGCTCGCGGTAGATCCTGTAGGCAAGTGACAACCTGTCGAAGATCTGCAGGAAACGGCCAAAGCGGGGAATCGTCTGGCCATGGCTTGCCTGCCATGCGCTCTGTGTTGTGCTCGTCATCTCAACTCTCCGGTTCTTATTTGCACAGCGAAGCCGTAGTGGCACCGTTGCAGATTACTGACTATCACGTCCACTTGCATAATGGAAACGAATGATGTTTATGTGGTGCATGATGTTTGATTATGCGTTGACGCCGTACTCCCCGGACCGCTGAGGTGCCATGACACGGGATATCGACATCGCTCTGTTGCGCGCTTTCCTGGCTGTTGTGGAGACCGGAGGTGTCACGACGGCGGCTCGCATCCTCAACCGCACACAGGCGGCGGTCAGCCTCCAGATCAAGCGGCTGGAGGAGCTGTTCGGCACGGAGCTGTTCCTCCGTGAGCGCAAGCGGTTCGCACTGTCCCCCGCGGGTGAGCGCCTGTTTGGAAGCGCCCAGCGTATTGTCGCACTCAACGACGCGACATGGGGCGCGATGACGACGCCGCAGTTCGAAGGCGAGGTCCGGCTGGGCGTGCCGCCCGATATCGTCACAAGTCTCATTCCGCCGGTGCTTCAGCACTTCAACCAGGCTTGGCCGCGCATCAACGTCTCGCTGGTCTGCAAGGCTTCCGCCTCGCTGGTCGAAGATCTTGCGGAACGGAAAGTCGACTTGATCCTGACGACGGAAATGGATCGCGGCCCGACGGGCGAGACGCTGCTTTCAGACCGGCTCGTGTGGGTCGGGGGACCTGGAAGCAATACGCATCTGCAGCGGCCGCTGCCGGTTTCGCTCGGGTCCAAGCTGTGCCGTTTCCGGCCGGAGGTCATCAAGGCCCTGGATGGAGCGCAGATCGACTGGCGCCCGGTCAGCCAGAACTGCAACATGGAGCCCCTTTATGCGACGGTGAAGGCGGGGTTGGCGGTAGCGCCGCTCATCCGCACGTCCGTCCCGGATTACCTGGAAATTCTCGGTGCCGATGCGGGGCTGCCGGCGCTGCCGGACTTCATGGTCAATCTCTATCTGCCGGCCAGCGCGACGGAGATTGCGCGGGAGCTCGCCCGGCATATCCGACAAGGTATCGAGCTTCGATTCGGGCCGAGCCGCGGTCAGATGCAGCGACGACCGGAGATCAGGCAGCGCTTGAC
>JAEVZQ010000387.1 GCA_023392135.1 Pseudomonadota bacterium
CGGCAAGACCATCGCCGACGCGCGCGGTGATATCCAGCGCGGCATCGAAGTGGTCGAGTTCGCCATTGGCATCCCCCACCTGATGAAAGGCGAGTTCACCGAAGGCGCCGGGCCCGGCATCGACATCTACTCGATGCGCCAGCCTCTCGGCGTGGTCGCCGGCATAACGCCATTCAACTTCCCCGCCATGATCCCCCTGTGGAAGTGCGCCCCGGCGATCGCGTGCGGTAATGCCTTCATCATGAAGCCGTCGGAGCGCGATCCATCGGTGCCGCTGATGTTCGCCGAGCTGATGATCGAGGCGGGCCTGCCGGCCGGCATTCTCAATGTCGTCAACGGCGATAAGGAGTCGGTGGACGCCATCCTCGACGACCAGGATATCCAGGCCGTCGGCTTCGTCGGCTCCACTCCGATCGCCGAGTACGTCTACACGCGCGGCTGTGCGGCCGGGAAGCGCGTGCAATGCTTCGGCGGGGCCAAGAACCACATGATCATCATGCCCGACGCCGACATGAATCAGGCCGTCGACGCCCTAATCGGTGCCGGCTACGGTTCGGCCGGTGAGCGCTGCATGGCCGTCTCCGTCGCCGTTCCGGTCGGGCAGAAGACGGCGGATCTGCTCGTCGAGAAGCTTATTCCGCGCATCGAGAGCCTGAAGATCGGCCCGTCGACCTCGCCGGATGCCGATTTCGGCCCGCTGGTGACGAAGCAGCATCTGCAGAAGGTCAAGGATTACGTCGCGCTGGGCATCGAGGAAGGCGCCAAGCTGCGCGTCGATGGCCGCAACTTCCGCATGCAAGGGTACGAGAACGGGTTCTACATGGGCGGCTGCCTGTTCGACGAGGTGACGCCGAACATGCGGATCTACAAGGAAGAGATCTTCGGGCCGGTGCTGTCCGTGGTTCGTGCAAAGACTTATGAGGAGGGCCTGAAGCTGGCCTCGGATCACGAGTACGGCAATGGCGTTGCCATCTTCACCCGCGACGGCGACACGGCCCGCGACTTCGCAGCCAAGGTCAACACGGGCATGGTCGGCGTGAACATCCCCATTCCGGTGCCGCTCGCCTACTACACCTTCGGCGGCTGGAAGCGCTCGGCCTTCGGCGACCTCAACCAGCATGGCCCGGATAGCATCCGCTTCTACACCAAGACGAAGACCGTCACCTCGCGTTGGCCATCCGGTGTGAAGGAAGGTGCAGACTTCGTCCTTCCGACGATGAAGTAATCTGAACTTTGCGCGAGAGGAACTGGAGCCCCGGGGCGATCAACCTCCCCCGGGGTTCATTTGTTTCGCCTGTGCAGCGGAGCATGCACCATAGCATTCGCCGTGCTAGTCCTCCACACAAGGCCATGATGAGAGGAAACTCATGCCCACCTATCGCCTCCACTGCTTCGCCCAGTCCGGCAATGCCTACAAGGTCGCCCTGTATCTGAACTGCGCCGGGATCGCGTGGGAGCCCGTGCTCGTGGACTACATGACCGGCGCCACACGCGACCCAGATTGGCGGGCCCGCGTCAACCCGATGGGCGAGGTGCCCGTGCTCGAGGTCGATGACAAGCGATTGACCCAGTCGGGCGCAATCCTGACGTGGTTGGCGGAGAAGTCCGGAAAGTTCGCTCCCAAGAACGAAGAGGAGCGCTACGAGGCGCTGCGCTGGATATTGTTCGACAACCACAAGTTCACGAGCTATCTCGCCACGTACCGCTTCCTGCGCTCATTCGCTCCTCAAGCCCCTGATCCAGCGGTCATGGGCTTCCTGAAGACCCGTGCCGACGGCGCGTTGGGCATCGTCAACGAGCATCTTTCGCGGACACCGTTCATGCTCGGAGCGGAGCCGACCATCGCCGACTTCTCACTCGCCGGGTACATGTTCTATCCGGCGTCCGAGCTCGGCTACGATCTCGAGATCACGCACAAGAACATCTTCACCTGGACACAGCGCATGAAGGCCCTGCCGGGCTGGAAGGACCCGTACGATCTGCTGCCGGGCGGAGCGCATCGAGGCCCGCTGGACCGACAGGGCCTGAAGCGCTGCGATCGAGGACTGTTCTAGCTCGCAGGTCGGCGCACGAGACTGTCAGTCCGGCAGCACTTCGAGTTGGCTCGGGTGATGAATTTCGATCAGCGGCCCGCCCCTCCGCTCGATCCAGCCGCGCACCTGCACGCGGCGGCCCTTCAGACTGGCGAAGTTCGTACCGGCATCCTCGAACACTCGTTTGTTCGCCGGCTGCACGGTGATGGTGAAATCCTCCCGCCAATTCTCGCCGAAATTCAGATAGATTCGACCTCGGACATCGGCCCTCTCCAGAATTTTACCTTCGACAAGCTGATACGTGCTTCGGAACCGAAGCAGCTCCCAATGCCGATCCGCCGGCCGGACCTGATAGGAAGCATGTCCCCAAACCCCGAGCCCCGACTGGCGCGCCTGCTGCTCGGCCAAGACGAGATCCGGCAGGCATGCGACATTTCCCGGCAAGCCATAAGCTCGCGCCTGCCCACGCCGCAGCATTTCTCCTTGCAGCCAAACGCGCTCGCTCCCCTCCCGGACGAAAACATGAGCTAGCAGGCGGCCATACCGATCAGACCGCCGGCCGCCAAATCCGAGCTCGACCGACTTGCCTCCGGCCAATTTCTGAAGCTCGGATTTTGCTGTCTCCGCCAACGGCCAGGCGCCCTCGTCAGCACCCCCGTCGAGCGCCTGTGGTGCGAGCGCGCCGATCAGCCGAACCCGAGACTTGTCGTCCAGCTCGAGCGTCTCTCCGTCGATCACCTTCACGACGCCTCGCGCAGGTCCGCTCTCCAGCTTGCACTGCGGCATCTCCGCTGACGCTTGCTCGACCGCCAGACCAGCAAGCACAAGCAATCCGAGCACACCTCCGACCCGCAGCACCGCACCCGTCGCCACCGCTCCCTCAGCTCGCTTGCGCGCAACTGCCGCCTGCCCTACACACTTGCACTCAGCGGTTTCACTCGCATCGCCGCCGCGCTAATCTTGTCCCGCTGGCCTCGAGAGGCCAGCACAAACCGCGCTCCACAGTGGCGCTCGTGCAATTTGGCCCCGTAGCTCAGCAGGATAGAGCATCAGATTCCTAATCTGAGGG
>JAEVZQ010000510.1 GCA_023392135.1 Pseudomonadota bacterium
CGGAGACAGGGGTCAGGTTTCCCGTGTACCCATTGGTAGCCACCACGACGTTGCGAGCCCGGATGTCCCCGCGGGCGGTCCTCAGCCGGAAGCCGCTTGCCTCCCTTTCGATGCTCCGCACCGGGCACCGCGCAAACACGTCTCCGCCCGCCTCCCGAACAAGGCGAAGAAGCGCTTGATGATAGCGTCCCGGGTCGATCGAGGCGTGCTGCGGATAGACGACGCCGCCGAAGTAGGCATCCGTGCCAAGCTGAGAGTGCTGCTCCGCGCGCGGAACGACATCGGCCTCCACCTCCAACCCCCTGGGCTGATTGCGAACGCGGTGCGCCATTGCTTCGAACTGGGCCTTGTTGTGAGCCGCGTGGAAGCGTCCGACGACCGCGAAGTCGCATTCCAATCCTTCAGCGCGCACGAACTCGCCAAGCCATGCCAGCGAGTTCTGGCCTTCCTTGATGATGTCGAACGCGCGCTCCGGCCCGTGCTTTTTGGAAAGCTTGTCGTAGCCGGGTTTGACGCTCGTCGAGATCTGGCCGCCGTTTCGCGTGCTGCAGCCCCAGCCGGCGTCCTCGGCATCGAGCACAATCGTGCGGCGTCCCCCGCGGGCTGTCTGGAAAGCGGCATGGAGGCCCGTATAGCCCGAGCCGATGACGGCGACGTCCGCAACCGCCGGTGGCGCCGCAGTCGCAAGCTCCTCCTGGCGCGGGACATGATCCCACCAGAATGGCTCGAATTTGCAGTCGGCGAAAACGCTGTCGCTCACCCGAGGTGCTCCGATCAGAATGCTCTTCCTTCGCCGGCGCGCTCACGCGCCGCTCGAGCGTCCAGAGTCGCCAATATCGTGGCTATCGTAAATCCGCGAATTTGGATCATCCAGCCAAAAACAACCGCTTATGTGAGCTGGCAGGCTTGACGGCTCAACGCGCTACTGCACAGGTCTGTGCAGATGGGCCGCATCGCTGCGGGATCGGCATTCTGCAAAATGCCGGTGAAAGAAAGCGGCCAAGCGGCAGGAGCAGATCTATGGAAGTACCTTTCAAAACCCTCTTCACACCGATCAGGCTGCAGGGATGCGAGATTGCGACCGGGCAAGGTGTGTCGCTCGACGGCGTGTTGGGATCGCAAGGGCCAAGCTTGCGACCCCGAGCCATCGCCGGAATAAAAAGAAGGCCAGTTGCTTTCTCGCGCAGGCCGCCATGGGCTCCGTCATCGAGCTTGGAGAGCGTTTGAGACTCGTCGGGTCCTTATTCTGGCTGCCGGTAGGCAGGCAAGGTGCAGTAGTCTACTTCTTAGCCACCGGCCAGCTTTGACCATCGGAACGCACCCATTCCGCACCGCGTTGGCTCACAAGCGCATGTGGTGTGGAGCGCTCAGCATGGCAAAACGTAGGCACGAACGTCCGGGCTTCACCGCCTAGACCAGTTGCTCCCGGGAGGAGAAGTTCGCATGCCGGTACGCAAGCAGAGTCGGAACCGGGAAGGGCAGGCCGATTCCGAACGCAGACTCCGCGATGTTCAGGATCTGGGCGGCGCGTTCGTGGAGGCAGTCGAGGCAACCCGCATGCCGATGCTGGTGACCGATCCCCAAGTCGTCGATAATCCAATCATCTATGCCAATGAAGCTTTTCTCGACCTGTGCGGCTACGAGCGGGAGGAGGTCCTGGGCCAAAACTACTTCTTCCTGGCCAGCCCGGACAGCCCTCACGAGGCGAAGGAGCGGCTCCTGGCTGCCATGGCGGCGAGGGAGAACTTCAGCGAGCGTGTCCTGTTTCATACTAAGGACGGCCGCGAGATCTGGGTCGCTGCTTTCATCTGCCCCATGGTCGAGAATGACCGGATCGTGCGCCACTTCGCCTCCTTCCTGGACGTCACCGAGACCGTGAACCGAGACCAGGAGTTGCGTGAGGCTAACGAACTGCTGGACCGACGCATCGGTGTCAGCATGAGAAAATTGCACGAGGCGAACAACAGGCTGGAGGCGGAGGTAACGCGACGGCGGCGCACCGAGGCCATATTGCGTGATGCGCTCGCCGAGGTGGAGCAGGATCTGCGTTTTCGCGATTTTCTCCTGCGCGAGGTGAATCATCGCACAAAAAACGCGCTGCAGATCGCCGTTTCGTTGCTGGCCAAGAAGGCCCGTCAGGCTGACAACGAGGCGACCCGCAACACGCTCGAAAGCGCGATGGGGCGGTTGCAGCGAATCGGCGAGATCTACGGGCAGCTAGCGTACCAGACCGATGCTCCAGACCGGATCGACTTCGCCGATTACCTGCATCGCATTTGCCAATCGATGGTCGAGAGCATGAGGCTGCACGGTCAGGTGCATGTCGATGTCGACGTGGAGGACGATGCAGTCTGGGGCTCGGATCTCGTGGTCCCGCTTGGACTCATAGTCGGCGAGGCCCTCACCAACCCGCAGCAGCACGCCTTTCCGGAGGAGCGCCGCGGGCGGGTGCTGGTCCATTTGCGACCTGCCGACGACGACTTGATGCAGCTGTGTATCGAGGACAATGGAATCGGCCTGTCGCCGCAGCGTCGGAGCGACTCGCTCGGATTGCGGCTGATCGAGGTGCTCGCCCAGCAGATCAATGGGCAAGTCAGTCTCGATCCGCGGTCGGGAGGAGGCACCGTGCTGCGAGTCACCTTCCCCGATCCAGAAAAGCCGCGTTCTGGAGGCAGCACAGCGACCTGAGGTGGTATTCGTCGCAGCCGTTGCATGCATTCTGCCCGTAACGGGCCGTGCATGCGCAGGCTCCTGAGACCCGAGTCGGCGGGCAACTCCATTCAGATGGCGCAGCCATGACGCTTTACATCCCCGGAAACGGCATCATCGTTTCGGTGACGGGACGACCAGTCGCCACTTGGTACCTGGGCGGGCGTCCGACGGACGAACGGCTTGATGGGTGAGTGCCCCCCGCATCAGACGAGTAAGCTCGGTCACGGTCTCGAGGCCAAAACCATCAACTGCTAATGAGGGGCTGAGCCCGATGCCATCGTCCTCGACCTCGAGGACATATTGGTTCGGGCTTTGCTGGTTGAAAAACCTGACTGAAAGCTCTCCTCCTGCGATGCCGCGAAAAGCATGTTTGAGGGCATTGTTTATGAGTTCGCTCAAAAAGGCGCCGAGCGCGATCGCAGTCGTGGAGGTCAGCTCTGCGGCATCGGCCTCGACTGTTATCCGCAGCGCATCACGGTTCGGCGCGGTCGAGCATAGGTCACTGACGAGTGCTTTAATGAAGCTGTCCGAGCTAACAGCCTCGGTGGACCCGGAATGCGATAGCATGCGCTGTATCCTGCCGATAACCATCACTTGCGAGCCAGCAGCCTTAAGTATCTGGCGCGATTTCTCGTCGTTGGCATTCGCCGCCCGCAACCGCAGAAAGGAAGCGACGAGTTGCAGGCTGTTGCCGACGCGATGGGTTATCTCTCGCGACAGTCTGTTACTGATGTCGATCTGAATTTGAAGTTCTTGCGCCAATTCACGGATGTACCACACGAAGGCGGCCGCTAGCCAAGCCGTGGCTACGGCGGAAGCACGGTTCAGCCAGTTCTCCCAGGCCGCGACGTTATCAGGGATTGTTACCCAATATCCGGCAATGATCAGTGCCGAGGCGAGTGCGGCAAGAACGAACGACGATTTCGGCCAGGGAAACCAGAAGCCTACAAGTACGATCGCGACATAGAAAATATCGACTGAGACGATCCGCGGCGTCGTTGCATCGAATAACAGTGCACCGGCCGCAATTAGAAAGACAGCTGCGAAGGCGGCAAGCGTCCGCCAGGTGATATCGCCGCTGAACGGGCCGAGCGAGGAACGAAGCGCCTGCTTTCCGGGGTCTCTGAAGCTGCCGGGGCTTGCAATTTCTGGGTGCAAAACGACGCCTTCCAAGTCAGCCCCCGAGTTGTTGAACAATGATATACTGCGCAAGAATGAATGCAACTGCGCATTAGACCAAAGGAGGACGCGTCTGGGCAAGGCCGCGCCGGACTGCCCGGCGGGCTCCAGCGCGGAAATGGCGTTTCACCTGGCCAAGGGCACAATCTGCCCCGCGCGGCCGAAATTCATCTCGCAATCTCATAGGAACGTGTCGGTAAGGCTCGGATGAAACAGATTGCAGCCTTCGTCTATGCTCTGAGATTATTTAAAGCGCGGACAAGCGCGTCAGGTTCGAACGGTTTTGGCAGAAAAGGCGCTGCTTGCATGCCCTTCGGTAGATGGTTCCGGTCGTATCCCGAGATCAGCAGGTACGGCTTCCCTCTTGTTTTCAGAGCTGCAACAACCGGCTCCACGCAGGCGCCGCGCAGGTTTGCATCCAGAACCGCAAGGTCGCAGTCCCGACCATCGAGTACTGCGAGTGCTTTGGGGCAGGAGCCCGCGATACCCGCGATGGCGAATCCCGCCTTCTGCAAGGCTGCTTCCATCTCTAGTGCCAGGACCGGCTCATCCTCGACAATAAGAACGCTGACCATTATGGCCCACCGACGCCGACATCTTCATTGGTGTCAATTTTCGTTGGCGGATCAAGGACCGACTGCGCAGGCGCGGTCATCCGCCAAACGAGACCGCCCGGATCGTGCTGCAGGCTGACGGCAGCGTCAAGCGCATGCTCGACCATGCGCACGACGACCGTATGCCCGAATCCCCGCCGCTCCGGGGGCGCCACAGGTGGTCCGTTACGTTCGTGCCAGCAGATTTCAAACTCTGGCACCTCACCATTGCCGATCAAATTCCAGGTTACTTCCACAATTCCCTGCGCATCCGATAACGCGCCATGCTTACCGGCATTGGTGGCCAACTCGTGCAGGGCCATGCCAATCGTCTGGGCGGCAGCTGCCGAGAGCCTGAGAGTGGGTCCACTGAGCAGAATACGGGTGCCGACAAGTCCGACGAAATGGGCGAGTTGTGAACGCACCAGCTCACCCGTGTTCACGCCCCGCCAGTTGCTTCTGACGAGAAGATCCTGACACGCGGCCAAGCCGGACAAGCGGGCGGCGAAGCGCTCAGCGAACACCTTGGGGTCATTCTCACCGGCGGTTTGGCGAGCGACCGCCTGTACCACCGCGAGCAGATTCTTGGCGCGATGGTTAACTTCGCGCAATAGGAGCCGGTTCTGCTTTTCAGCCCTTTTTCGGTTGGTGATATCCTCTATCACCGAGATAAAATAATCGACCGCTCCGTCGTTTTTGCGCACGCAGCCGACCGTCAGATTGCACCAGACGACTGAGCCATCCTTGCGGCGGTAACGCTTCTCCATAGCGTATTGATCGATCTCCCCGGACAGGACACGTCTGAGCAGCGCCAGATTCGGCGCGACGTCGTCCGGATGAGTGATGCCCTGAAACGTCTTTGTGGTCAGCTCCTCGGCAGACCATCCGACGATCTGGCATAGTCGATCGTTGACCCGCAGCATCGCCCCGTCAGGGGCGACGTGAGCGATCCCCACGGCAGCATTCTCGAATGTCGCGCGGAACCGTCGCTCGCTCTCGCGAAGCGCCTCTTCATGTCTGAAGCGTTCTATGAAATCGGCAGCGTGGCGTGCGTAGAGCTCCAGGCGGCGTAAATCCTGCCCGTCCGGACGGTGCACCGTTCGAAATTGCGTCGAGAGTACACCAAGGGGCGCACCATCCCGACCAATGAGCGGCGCCGCCAAAACCGCCCTGTATCCGGCAGTACGTGCCACGGAACGAAACGGCGCGTAAAGCGGATCGACCTCGACATCTTCGATGACGGTTCGCTGCGCCGAATCGAGCGACCTGCCACATGCCGAATGATTGTGCAGCGAGATTCCGCGGAGAAGCTCTCCGATTTCCGGCGCAAATCCGTCCTGGGCAGCGAGCACCAGCTCTCCGTCGTGGCCGTCCAAGAGCTGAACAAGGCCCATATCGGCGCCGACAAGCTGGAGTGTGACACTGAGGATCTCCTCCAGGCCCGCGCGCAGACTTTCAATCCGCCAGAGACGTGAGCTAGCCTCATTGAGCCGATCCAGTGATCTCGCCCCACTCTCCAGGCGAGCCTCAAGCGAGCTGAGCGCCGCGGTGAACTCGCGACGCAACCTGACAATCCTCAGATGCAGCGCAATGCGCGCCAGCAGCTCATGGTCACTGAGCGGCCAGCGCAGCTCATCGTCTGCAATGGTCCCGATCTCTGCTGTCCTCGGGTCCGAGCACTCCTTGGAAAGTATGATGATCGGTACGTCGCGCAGCGTTGGATCAGCGCGTATCTCGCTTAGAACTCTTGCGCCATCACGCTCTGCCAAGTTGGCGTCCGCTATTACAAGGTCAGGCGCGGTGGCGCGGGCGGCTTCCAGCACCGCGTGGGGGTCGAGAACGGTGTTGATTGCATAATGCGAGCTTAAAAGCTGCGCGACGTGGGAAAGCTCGGCGCTGGTACCTGCGAGCAGTAGGCGTGCGCCGGCCGCGGTGTCAGACTTGCCTTCCGCCCGTGCGAAAGCAATGTGTGCTGGCGAACCATCACAGGACCCCTCGGCTTCGCGATCGATAGACACATTCGTCCGCTGCATGCGCACACCTTGCCAGTCCGGCAGGTTGCTGATGATAGACCATAAGCAGCCGGTGTGAAGTGCATACATCCAGGAGGGAATTGGTTGCGCCAGGGCCGATCGAAACAACAACAGGCCAGTAAGGGGTCGCATGCGGAGCGCGGCATCCAGAAGTGACTTCAACACACGCGGTCACAGCCGTCCTCTATCGATCCGGTCGGCGCGTCGAGTGGGTGAAAACGAAGTGTTGGGCTTGGGTGGAAGCCAACCGACAGCATGAGCAGGCCTTTGCGGCTCCGACTGCTGAATCGGTGTAAGCCCCTGATTTTAGGGATTTCAACTGGTGCGGTCGAGAGGACTCGAACCTCCACGCCTTTTGGGCGCTACCACCTCAAGGTAGTGCGTCTACCAGTTCCGCCACGACCGCATACCAGTGGACGAACACCCGTCCCTTAGCAAACTCCCCGGCAGCTCACAAGCCGTCCGCCGAAGGCCGCCTCACGTACCAGACCCGGCGCGTCGGCGCAAGGAAGTCGTGCACGCCATCTTGCTCTCCTGCGACGTTCCAGCGCCCTGATTAGCCACTCGTGACCACGTGCCCATCTATTCATTCCGATGCGAGTAGGCTTCAATGGCCGCCGTAGGAAATGAGTCATAGACCGCCGCAATCATGAGTGTGCACGTTCCTCCGGCAGACTGGGCCATCAGCACCGAGCCGGTCGACTACGCCGAAGCCGTAGCCGTGATGGAGGCGCGTGTGGCAGCGATCGCGAACGGCGAAGCGCCGGAGCTCGTCTGGCTGCTCGAGCATCCACCGCTCTATACGGCGGGGACGAGCACGCGCTGGGAGGATCTGATCGATCCGGACCGGTTTCCAGTCTACAGCACCGGACGCGGCGGGCAGCTCACCTATCATGGCCCGGGCCAGCGGGTGGTCTATACGATGCTCGACGTCCGCCGCCGTACCGGCGACGTGCGCGCATTCGTGCGGGCACTCGAGGGCTGGGTTATCGATTCCCTCCATGCCTTCCGCGTCCAGGGCGAAACGCGGGGTGACCGCGTCGGCGTGTGGGTGCGCCGGCCCGAGCGGGGCGAAGACGTCGAGGACAAGATCGCTGCCATCGGCATCCGGCTACGCCGCTGGATCAGCTTCCATGGACTGAGCCTCAACGTCTCGCCCGACCTGACTCACTTCGATGGAATCGTCCCCTGTGGCGTTCGCCAGCACGGAGTGACGAGCCTCGCGGACCTCGGGCGCCCCGTTGCAATGGACGATGTCGATCTCGCGCTCGCGGAGGTTTTCCAGAGAAAAATGGGCGCGATCCGCCGCGTTTCCCCGCCCGTTGCCG
>JAEVZQ010000515.1 GCA_023392135.1 Pseudomonadota bacterium
CCAGGCACGGGCTTTATGCCGAAATCGCGCAGCACAATCACGTGGGCATGGCCGGCACCGACCAGCACCACATCCTTGAGCACCGGCATCTGAAATTGCATTTTCTGCATCAGCGGATCAGCAGCGCGAAACCCTTTGACCTGTGCGGGTTGGCGAAGGAGACGATACGAAACGCCCGCGACAGGTTCAGACGCCTTCCGGCGTCCACCTCACGATGAACGCCGTAGCGGGCCTTGTTTATGTGCCACCGTCATGTTGGCGCACGCGGCAGCACCATCACGCCGGCTGTAGCTGCTTGGCGCCCGCGCGAGAGCGCTGAATGAGGGCGACCCCGCCGACAAGGAGGAGCCCGGCGCCGATAGGCCATGCGTGGGAAGGCCGGTCTGCCGGTTCCAGAACCGCGACGACATCGTAGCCCACCTCGAGTCCGATCCGCTTGGCATAGGAGCCGAACTGCACGTTCGTCACGCTGACCGTATCGCCGAGGGCCGTCACGCTTAGTCCGATGCTCCGAAGCCGCTGTGCGGGCGGCTGCACCGGTCCAAGCGGAATGTTGAGCGTCTTTGTTATCTCGTCGCCGTTGATGTTGTATCCGGACACCTTGAAGGTCATGCGCTCGTTGGCCGGAGCCTCGCCCACGCGCGTCATGAACTCCGCCGCTGGCCGTTCGACATAGCGGGGATAGAACTGGTCGATCCACCAGTCCGGCCTGAGCAGCAGGAAGCACGCCACGAGCAGGGCTGCGCTCTCCCACAGGCGCGATCGCGTGACGAACCAGTTCATGGTCGCCGCAGCGAAGATGAGGATGGCAGCCATCGAGGCGCCAACCGCAACGATCAGCTCCCACCAGCTATCGAACCCGATCAGAAGCAATGCGGGATTGAAGATGAAGACGAACGGAAGAATCGCCGTTCGCAGAGCGTAAAATGCTCCCTGTAATCCCGTTGCGATCGGATCTTCCCGTGAAATTGCGGCAGCGGCAAAAGCGGCCAACCCCACCGGTGGCGTAATATCGGCCATGATGCCGAAGTAGAAGACGAACAGGTGCACGGCTACGAGCGGAATGGCCAGACCCGCCTGCGCACCGAGTTCTACAACGACCGGCGCCATCAGTGTCGCCACGAGGATGTAGTTCGCGGTCGTCGGGATGCCCATCCCGAGCACTAGGCTCGCCACCGCGATGAGCAGCAGCATCGCGATAACGTTTCCGCCCGAGATGTATTCGACGAGGTCCGTCATCATCAGACCCAAACCCGTCAGCGTGATCGTGCCCACGACGATGCCGGCGGTCGCCGTCGCCACGGCGATACCGATCATGCTCCGCGCGCCCTGCGCAAGTCCCTGAATCAGATCGGCAATGCCTTCGTGAAGGGCGTCCGGCACGACGCCACCGCGGAAGAGCGCAAGCAGCGGCTTGCGTGTGACAACGATCCCGATGAGCGTGGCGCAGCCCCAGAACGCCGACAGCCCCGGCGAAAGTTTCTCGACCATAAGGCACCAGAGCAGCACCACGAGCGGCAGCATGAAATCAAGGCCCGGTCTCGTCACGTGCCACGCGCGCGGGACCTGGATGTCGGGCGCGTCGGGATCATCAAGCTCGAGATCAGGATAGCGCGCGGCAAACCAGATCGTGCCAACGTAGACCAGCGCAGCGACGGCCGTCAGCGGCAATCCCGCCTCGTCGCCGAACAGCGCCTGAATGGCCAGCACCCCGTAGTAGAGCACGCACAGGGTCACCACCATTGCGGACAGGCCGATGCCGGTGCGTAAAAGGCGCAATTTCATCGGCACGGTTTCGCGCTGCAGCGCCTGGGCGCCGATCTTCACCGCTTCCAGGTGGACGATGTAGAGGAGCGACAGGTATGAGGCGATCGCCGGAAGCGCGGCATGCTTCACGATCTGGGAGTAGGGGATGCCCACATACTCCACCATGAGGAATGCCGCCGCACCCATCACCGGCGGCATGATCTGTCCGTTGATCGACGAGGCCGCCTCGATGGCTCCGGCCTTTACGCCGGAAAGTCCGGTGCGCTTCATCAGCGGAATGGTGAAAATCCCCCCCGAGACCACGTTCGAAACGGACGAGCCTGAAACCACGCCATTGAGCGCCGAGGAAACAACGGCAACCTTCGCCGGCCCGCCCCGGAAACGACCCAGCAGTGCAATCGAAATCTGCATCAGCCAATTTCCGGCCCCGACCTTGTCGAGCAACGTCCCGAAAAGAACGAACAAAAACACAAAACTGGTCGAGACGCCGAGCGCCACGCCATAAACGCCTTCGGTCACCAGCCATTGGTGATTGAGAAATTTGCCGAGCGAAGCACCCTTGTGCTGAATCACCTCGGGCATGAATGGCCCGGCAAACGTGTAGATGATGAAGACCGTCGCCACGATCACCATCGGAATTCCGAGTGATCGCCGGGTAGCCTCGAGCAGCAGCAAAATACCGGCACCCGCCGTAATGAGATCCAGGTCTGTCGGCTGGCCGGGGCGTATTGCGAGCTCGCGGTAGAAAATGAACAGGTAGGCCCCAGCGAACGCGCCGGCGAGCGCCAAAACCC
>JAEVZQ010000528.1 GCA_023392135.1 Pseudomonadota bacterium
CTCGCGGCGGTGCCGAGGAAGGAGAGGAGGCCGTTGGCGAGATTGCCGCGGCCGAGCAGCCCGCGGCGGAGGCTCCTTCCGAAACACCCATCGAGGAGCCCGCGACTGAGCAGGTCCCGGCCGACGCTGCTGGCAAGCAGCCTCCTGCGCCGGCAGCTGAGGCGGCCGCCGAAGCGGAGCCCCAGCCTTCAGCCGCTGATGAAGAAGCCGCGTCCGAGGAAGCCGCGGCGCCTGCCGAGCTGGGGGGTGGGCCGGAACCTCTGGCGGCTGCAGGCGCCGAGTCTGCTGCCGAGCCGCAGGTCGAGCACGTTGCCGTCGAAGCGAAGGCGGCGCGTCACGCTCGCACCGAGCCGGTCGCCGGTGAGCCGGTGATCGAACGGATCGTAGTGGGGCCCGAAGTCGGCGCTGCGGCATCCGAGCAGCTTGCGCCCGCCGAGCAGCCCGTCCGTCGCGGCTGGTGGCAGCGGCGCTTCGGCGTCACTGAATAAGGTAATTCGTCCGAACAGCTTGCGAGTTTGGCCAACACAAAAAAGGGGGAGCACGGATCAGTGCTCCCGCTTTTTCTCTTCCGGATATCGTTGTTGCTGAGAAGCTGATTCAGCCCTTGCTTCGCAGCGCCGCCATCAGGCTGGAGTCGTAATAGTGCTCCGCTATCTGCCAGTAGTAGAGGGTCTCGTTGCGGAAGGCATGGTGCGACTCGAGTGCCCGTTTGAACAGATCGTTCTTGGCGGCGATCTCGGCGAACAGCTCGTTGGCGGCTTTCCAGCAGGCTTCCATCACGGGCTGCGGGAAGGCGCGCAGCTCAGCGCCGCCAGCGATCAGGCGCTTCAGAGCGGGGCCGTTCACGAGGTCGTACTTCGCGATCATCCAGTTGTTGGCCGCTTCGGCGGCGTTGTTGATGATCGCCTGATACGTCTTCGGCAGTGACTGCCATTTCTCGGTGTTGACGATCAGGTGCATCATGGCACCGCCCTCCCACCAGCCGGGATAGTAGTAGTATTTCGCGACCCGGTGGAACGCGAGCTTCTCGTCATCGTACGGACCGACGAATTCGGTGGCATCGATCGTGCCGCGCTCGAGCGCCGGGTAGACGTCGCCAGGGGCGATCTGCTGGGGTACCACGCCGAGCTTCGCCAGCACGTGGCCACCCATGCCGCCGATGCGGAATTTCAGGCCCGTCAGATCCTCGACGGTGTTGATCTCCTTGCGGAACCAGCCGCCCATCTGAGTGCCGGAGTTGCCCATAACGACGCCATGGACATTGAACTTGCCCAGTGCCTCGTTGACGATCTCGGCCCCGCCGCCGAAGTGCCACCAGGCGTGCTGGTGGCGCGCGTTGAGGCCGAAGGGCAGGCCCGTGCCGAAGGCAAGCGTCGGCTCCTTGCCGATATAGAAATAAACCGGCGTCTGCGCGCATTCGACGGTTCCGACCGAAACGGCATCGAGCGCCTGAAGGCCGGGGATGATCTCGCCGGCAGGAAACGTCTGGATCTGGAACTTGTTGTCGGTCGCCTCGGCCACGTACTTGGCGAACGTCTGTGCTGTGCCGTAGATCGTATCGAGCGATCGCGGGAAGCTCGACGTCAGGCGCCAGCGGATTTCAGGCGCATTCTGCGCGATCGCTGGACTAGCGAGCGCCGATGCTGCGGCCGAAACCGCGCCGGCCTTGAGAAAAGTTCTGCGTTTCATTCGGATGCCCCACTACAGACCGTGGTGTTCAGAGAGCCGATGCCTCTGACTGTGATGGCGGTCGCGAACCTGAGAGGCGCACGGAATGAAGCGCCAGCAAGCCATTCTCGATCAGCCACGCGTCCTTGATGCGCGGATTGTGAGCCGGAGGTCAAGGCGCTTGTGCCAAGAGCACCGGCGAACCTGGATCGGCAATCCGCAGTCTGATTAGCCGTGGCGCCGGAGGACGATGTCGAGCACGCGATCCGGCCTCGGTTCCCGCTCGAGGCGGAAGAAATCGCCCTCTAGCCTGAGAGCTCGTTCCAGCTGCCGGTGGAACTCGGAGCGCTCCACCTCGACGGTGCCGAATTGCCTCAGGTGATCGGTCACGAACTGCGTATCGAGCATGACGAAGCCGCCGTAGATCAGGCGCGCGGCGAGATACACGAGCGTGATCTTCGAGGCGTCACGCATCTCCGAGAACATGCTCTCGCCGAAAAACGCGCCGCCGAGCGCCACGCCGTAGAGGCCGCCGACGAGTTGCCCCTGGTGCCAAGCCTCGACCGTGTGGCAATGGCCAAGCCGGTGCAACTCGCGATAGAGCCTGCGGATACGCTCGTTGATCCATGTCGTACGCCGTCCGGGGCGCGATGCGGCGCATCCGTCAATAACCCCATCGAAGTTCGCATCGACGCGGATCTCATATGGCTCCTGCCGGATGGTGCGCTGCAGGCGCTTAGGAATTGTGATGCTGTCGAGCGGGAGGATGCCGCGGGCCTGCGGCTCGATCCAGTAAAGCTGCGGATCATCCGCGCTTTCGGCCATGGGAAAGATACCGCACGTATAGGCCTTCAGCAGGACCTGCGGAGTGATTTCGAGCAGGGGGCTATCGCGAGCAGTCATCTGCCTTTCATGCCTGTCAGAGGCGCGGCACGGGAATGGCGCCGAATGGTAATCGGCGAGCTTGCCTGCAGTTCCGACCGCGACGGGTCTCAGCAGAAATATTGCGGGATATCTGGAGCGCGAGCAATGCGCTTTTGCCCGGACCGCAGGCGCAACCCTGGCCGGTGCTGAATAAGCGTGCTCTGCCCCGGGGGGAGCTTCAGTCGGTCTTGCCGAGGTACTTCTCGAGCCAGTGGATGTCGTAGAGGCCGTTGGCGATGTCCGCCTGCTTCACAAGATCGGCGAACAGGGGAATGGTCGTCTCGATCCCGTCTATGACGAACTCCGACAGGCAGCGCTTGAGGCGCATCAGGCACTCGTTGCGGTTCTTGCCGTGCACGATGAGCTTGCCGATGAGGCTGTCGTAGTACGGCGGGATCCGATAGCCCTGATAGACGCCGCTGTCGACGCGCACGCCTAGTCCGCCGGGCGGGTGCCAGTAGGTGATCTTGCCGGGCGATGGCCGGAAGGTGCGCGGGTTCTCGGCATTGATCCGGCACTCGATGGCATGGCCGGAAAAGCTCACGTCCTCCTGGCGGAGACTGAGCGGCAAGCCAGCGGCGATGCGGATCTGCTCGATGACGAGGTCGACGCCGGTGATCATCTCGGTGACGGGATGCTCGACCTGCAGGCGCGTGTTCATCTCGATGAAATAGAACTCGCCGTCCTCGTAGAGGAACTCCACCGTCCCCGCGCCGCGATACTTGAGCTTTTTCATCGCTGCGGCCACGGTCTCGCCGATCTTCTGGCGGGCCTCGGCATTGAGCGACGGGGAGGGGGCCTCCTCCCAGACCTTCTGATGGCGCCGCTGGAGCGAGCAGTCGCGCTCGCCGAGATGGATCGCGTTGCCCTTGCCGTCGCCGAAAACCTGGATTTCGATGTGGCGCGGCCTGGTCAGGTACTTCTCGATGTAGACGCTGTCGTCGCCGAAGGCCGCCTTGGCTTCAGAGCGGGCTGTTGCGAGTGCGACCTCGAGATCCTCCGGCGAGCGCGCCACCTTCATGCCGCGGCCGCCACCGCCTGCCGCCGCCTTGATCAGGACGGGAAAGGTCATGTCCCTGGCGATGCGCTGAGCCTCGGCCTCGCTCGTCACTGCACCGTCAGATCCTGGGACGACGGGAATACCGAGGCGCTTTGCGGTCTCCTTCGCCTCGATCTTGTCTCCCATGATCCGGATGTGCTCCGACGTCGGCCCGATGAAGGTGATGTCGTGCTCTTCCAGAATCTCGGCGAACCGCGCATTCTCCGACAGGAACCCATATCCCGGGTGGATGGCGTCTGCGCCCGTGATCTCGCAGGCAGCCAACAGGCGCGGGATGTTCAGATAGCTCTCCGAGGCAGGCGGCGGTCCGATGCATACGCTTTCGTCGGCCAGCCGGACATGCATGGCATCGGCGTCAGCCGTCGAGTGCACCGCGACGGTCGCAATGCCGAGCTCCTTGCAGGCCCGCTGGATGCGCAGCGCAATCTCACCACGGTTCGCGATCAGTATTTTGTCGAACATTGTTTTCGAGCGAGCAGGGGAAAGCGCGGCCCTATTCGCCATTCGCTCCTATTCGATGACGACGAGCGGCTCGCCGAATTCCACGGGCTGGCCGTTCTCGACGAGAATTTGGGTCACGGTTCCAGACCGCGGGGCCGGAATGTGATTCATGGTCTTCATCGCTTCGATGATCAGCAGTGTCTGGCCCTGAGACACGCGCGAGCCGATCTCGATGAATGCGGCGGCGCCGGGCTCCGGCGCCCGATAGGCAGTGCCGACCATGGGTGATTTCACGCAACCAGGGTGACTGGCGATATCAGGCGCAGTTTCAACGGCGGCGGCCTGGCCGGCCGTCGGTTGAACCCGCGCCGCGGGGACGACCAGCGGCGCGCCCCCGGTGACTGCGAGATTGCGCGCAACCCGGATCTTGAG
>JAEVZQ010000031.1 GCA_023392135.1 Pseudomonadota bacterium
CTCCAGATCCTATACGACGGAGCGGGACCAGCCACCGAGGCTGGAACTATCGGGCCCGCAGTCCCCGGAACCGCAGGATCCGGCCGCGTGAAGCGAATTTTTGCCTACGACAATGTCGTGATCACAAGGGGCACCGATCGGGTCACCAGCGCGGCCGCGGAGTTCGATACCGCAGCGGAGACTTCCATTCTCACCGGCGGAGTGACGTTCAATTCCGGCTCCGACCAGCGAGCCGTCGCTGATCGCGCTGATCTCGACTTCAAGGCCGAGACGGTGCTGCTCACGGGATCGGCAGTTGCGGTGTCGCAGGGTCCCAATACGCTGGACGGGCGCCGCCTTTTCGTCGACCGGAAGAACGGCACGATGCAGCTCTCCTCACCAGCCGTCGAGGGCACGCCGGCCGGCCGCATCGAGGCCAGGTTCCAGCAGCCCAACCCGAAGCCGACCCGGACGCAGGCTTCGGCTGATGGTGAGCCAGGAGGACTGCGCTTCCGCACGGACCCGAATGCGCCGATCGAGATCGACGCCGATGTCCTCGACGTCGACGACAAGGTAAGGACCGCAACGTTCCGCGGCGATGTCGTCGTTGTGCAGGGTGACTTCCGCATTCGAACGGTCGAGCTGGTGGCCACATACGCGGGCCAGGCCGGGGCGCAGCTGATGCAGTCGGGCGATAAGAATGCCAAGAAACCTGCAGCGCAGCTTCAGCGCGTTCAGGCGCGCAGAAAGGTTGTCGTCACATCCAAAGGCGACCAGAGTGCCAGCGGCGACTGGGCAGACTTCGACGTGAAGGCAAACACAGTCGTTCTGGGCGGCGACGTGACACTGACGCAGGGGCGCAACGTCATCCGCGGGCCGCGGCTGGTAATCGACATGACGACCGGGCTCAGCCGCATGGAAACGCGCGGGCTCACCGGAACACCAACAGCCGGTGCCCAGCCGAGTGGCACCTCCTCGGATGCGCAGGGGGCAACCCGAGGAGGAAAGGCACCGACAGCTAAAGGATGGCCTGCGGGAGCGTGCGGCGGGCGCATGTGCGCGGTGTTCTATCCCGAGGACGCCAAGGCTTTCGCCAAGCGCCGCAAGGCGGAAAATGCGCCGAGCCGGCCTCAGGGCGTGCAACCGCAAACTGGTGAGGCAGCATCGAGTTGGACCTCGACGACGACACCGGCAGGAGTGCCGGAATGAACCACTCGAAGCTCCCTCTGCGGCCAGAGGACCTCAGGATCACCGGACCGTGAAGCTTTTCTCCTTCCATCGGCGCGGCGCCGGCTCGGGAGCACGGGCGAACGGCGCATCCGGTTCCAATCTCATCCATCATGACGGGGCAAACGATCCGGACTTGGCGCCGGACGAGCAACCCTATGCGGCCGACGGCTGGCTTACCGTTCACGAGGTCGAGAAGTCCTATCGCAGTCGCAAGGTCGTTCGCGGCGTGAGCCTCGCTGTCGGCCGCGGCGAGGCCGTGGGCCTCCTCGGGCCGAACGGCGCGGGCAAGACAACCGTCTTCTACATGATCACCGGGCTCGTCCCCGCAGATGCCGGCGCAATATACATCGATGGGCGCGAGGCGACGCGCCTGCCAATGTATCGCCGCGCCCGCTTAGGCATCGGCTACCTGCCGCAGGAAGCTTCGATCTTTCGCGGACTGACCGTCGAGCAGAACATCATGTCCGTGCTCGAGCTGGTCGAGCCCAACCGGAAGAAGCGGCGTGAAAAGCTCGACAGCCTGCTCGAGGAGTTCAACATCTCGCGGCTGCGCAAGTCGCCTTCGATCGCCCTTTCCGGTGGCGAGCGGCGGCGGTGTGAAATTGCGCGCGCCCTGGCGAGCGGTCCCTCGTACATGCTCCTCGACGAGCCGTTCGCCGGCATTGACCCGATCGCCGTGGGCGACATCCAGGAGCTGGTCCGTCACCTGACCCAGCGCGGCATCGGCGTCCTGATTACGGATCACAATGTCCGGGAAACGCTGAGCCTCATCGACCGGGCCTACATCATCTACGACGGACAGGTCCTCACCCAGGGACACCCGGAAGAAATCGTAAAGAATGAGGACGTCCGTAGAGTTTATCTCGGAGACATGTTCGGCTAAGCAGGCCTTGGGCATGATGGGCAAGGGCTGCCCCGAGCATGGGCATCTGGGGTAATTGCGTCGATGGTACTGTCCGCCAGGTTAGAGGTCCGGCAGAGCCAGCAGCTGGTGATGACACCGCAGCTGCAGCAGGCGATTCGCCTCCTCCAGTATTCGAGCCTGGAGCTCAATGCCTTCGTCGACGCCGAGCTGGAGCGCAATCCACTCCTGGAGCGTGCCGATGCCGAGGGCGAGACCCTCGACGCGCCCGTTGCAGCAAACGACCACGCTGGTCCCGGCGATCCCTCCGAAGCAGAGGTTTGGCGCTCACTCGGCGAGGAGAGTCCAGAACCTGCCGCCAATCTCGATGCCGAGGTCGACAGTGTGTTCCCTGACGCGACCCCGTCTGATTTGGGCCCCGAATTGCGCGACAGCGGGTGGGCATCGCTGAGGCAG
>JAEVZQ010000049.1 GCA_023392135.1 Pseudomonadota bacterium
ATCCAGGGGCTCGCGCCGAGCCGGGCGTTGGAGCCGCAGCCGTTGATGATGCCGCCCGTGATCACGGTCGGGTCCAGCCCCGCGTGCTTGAAGATATGCGCGACGAGCGACGTGGTCGTCGTCTTTCCGTGCGTGCCGGTCACCGAAACCGTCGCGTAGAGCCGCATCAGCTCGGCCAGCATCTCCGCGCGACGGATGATCGGCAGGCCCCTGGCGCGTGCGGCCTCCAGCTCCGGGTTGCCGTCCTTCACCGCGGTCGAGATGACAACGTATTTCGCCTCGGCAAGATTGTCTGCCTGATGCCCGACGAAAACGCGGATGCCCTTGCTCCGCAGCCGCTTGACGTTGGCGCTCTCCTTCTGGTCGCTGCCCTGCACGCTGAAGCCTTTGTCGTGCAGAATCTCGGCGATCGCGCTCATGCCGATGCCGCCGATGCCCAGAATGTGAATGGTCCCGATACCGCGGGGGATTTCCATGGACTTTTCCTCAGTTCTTGCCCCGCTCACCGGGCTGGCGCGGCGCGTGTCGCGGCCCCATGAGCTCCTCGACGAGATCGGCAAGGCGGGCCACCGCATCCGGTCGACCTTGCGCCTTGGCCGATGCCGCCATGGTCGTCAGCGCTTCCGGATTGGCGGACAACCGCTCGATCTCGCGCGCCAGCAGCTCCGGCGTCAGGCCCCTCTGCTCGATACAAAGTGTTCCCCCGCTCTGGGCGAGTTGCATCGCGTTCTGCAATTGGTCGTTGTCGATGGCATGCGGCAGCGGCACCAGGATCGAGGGTCGACCCATGACGGTCAGTTCCGCTACGGAGGATGCCCCGGCGCGACCGATGACCAGATGCGCTGCAGCCATCCTCTCGGGAAGATCGCGAAAAAAGCTCGCAAGTTCCATGTCGACCTCGAGCGCCGCATAGGCCTGTCGGACGCGGCCGAGGTCTTCTTCGCGGCATTGCTGGACGATTCTGAGGCGCTGCCGCGTTTCGGCCTTGAGCAGGGTGATGGCTGCCGGCACCAGATCCGAGAAGAACCTCGCACCCTGGCTGCCGCCGAAGACGAGCAGCGTGAAGGTGCCATCGGGTGCCGGCGGCGCATAGGCCCGGGTGGAGCGGCCGATCACGGCATCACGAACGGGGTTTCCGGTGAGCCGCACCTTGGCTTCGAGTGCAGGGTCGAGGTGGTGCAGGGCGGGGAACGACGTGGCGATCGCCGTCACGCGGCTGGCCAGCATGCGATTGGCGCGCCCGAGCACGGAGTTCTGCTCGTGAATGGCCGTCGGGATGCGCCTGAGCCAGGCCGCGACGAGCGGCGGAAAGCTCGGATAGCCCCCGAAGCCGATCACGACGCCGGGTCTGACGGCGCCGAGCTGCCTGTAGGCGTTGAAAATTCCGCGCCCGAGCGTCAGTGCCGTCCTGGCCTTGTCGAGAACGCCATGCTCCTCCCCGGCCGTGGCCGAGGGGACGCGAAAGATCCGGCGCGCGGGAAAATCGCTGCCGTAGCGGTCGCCGCGCATGTCCGTCATGAGATCGACCGCGATACCGCGCCGGCCGAGCTCCTGCGCCAGCGCCAGCGCCGGAAAGAGATGGCCGCCGGTTCCGCCGGCCGCAAGCATCACGGATGAAGCATTCACTGCACCGCTGGTCCCAATCTGTCGAGGCTGTCCTCATTGTTGAGCGCCGAATGCGGCGTTCTCAAGCGCAGGACGTCGGGTCGCCGCCGGGTGAGGCCGAGGAGCATGCCCATCGTGAGGAACATCGAGACGAGTGACGACCCGCCAGCCGAGATGAACGGCAGCGTCATGCCTTTGGCCGGCAGCAGGCCGACATTGACCGCCATGTTGATCGCGGCCTGAAGTCCAAACAGCAGCGAGAGCCCCGCGACAGCGAGCCGGGTGAAAGGATCGGTTTCTGTGAATGTCCGGAAGTAAGCCCGCAAGACGATGATCGCGATCAAGGCAACCAGTGCGAGGCAGGCGATTGCCCCGTACTCTTCGGCAATGACGGCGAAAATGAAGTCCGTATGCGCATCCGGAAGGGCGGTCTTGATGGTCCCCTCACCGGGGCCTCGCCCGAAAAAACCGCCCTCGACGAACGACTGCAGCGCACGGGCAGTCTGCGAGTATTCATCCCCGCCGGGGCTCACGAACCGATCGACGCGCAGGCGCACGTAATCGACGGTGAAGTAAGCGCCAGCCAGCCCGACGATTCCGGCAACCCCGAAGATGCCTGCCCAGATGATCGGCTGGCCTGACAGCACGAACAGCGTCGCCCAGATCGCGCTGACGAGGAACGTCTGGCCGAGGTCCGGCTGGCGGAGCAGAAGGACGGCAAATACGGCCAGGAGTGCGATTGCGATACCCCGTGCCGGCATCTCGACCTGCTTCTGCGCCTCCGCGAAGGCCCAGGCCGCCAGCACGATGAATGCCGGCTTCGCGAACTCTGACGGCTGAAGCGAAAAGCCTGCAAAGCGCAGCCAGCGGCGCGCCCCGTTGATCTCCTCGCCGAACGCCAGAACGCCGACCATCAGCACGATCCCGCTGACGAACAGGATCAGCGCAAGCCGCCGGATGAGCCGGGGCCGCATCATCGAGATCGCCAGCATGATGAGCACGCCGAGAACCGAGAACGCTGCATGGCGCTCGACGAAATGGAATGCGGCGAACCCTTTCTTGAGAGCCACGGCGGGGCTCGCGGCCAGGGACAGGACGAGACCGCTTGCCGCCAGAATCAGGATCGTCGAGAGCAGCACCCGGTCGACCGTGAACCACCACTCGGCAACAAGGCTGCGGTCTGTGCGCGAGATCTTCATGGCCGCCCCGGCACGCTCACGCCGGGCAATGCGGCTACCAATTCGCGGAAGACATTGCCACGCTGCTCGAAGTTCTTGAACTGATCGTAGGAGGCGCAAGCAGGCGAGAGCAGCACGACCGGCTCAGCGCCCGTGCTCCCGGAGGCCTCTTGCGCGGCAGCCTGAATGGCAACATCGAGGGTTCCGGAACGCTCGAAGGGGACGCCAGTGCCGAGCGTGGCCGAGAAGGCTTCAGCCGACTCACCGATCAAATAGGCCTTGGCGATCCGCGGGAAATACGGCTTCAGCGGCTCGATGCCGCCCTCCTTGGGCCGGCCACCGACGATCCAGTAGATGTCGCGCGGGAAGGCGGCCAAAGCCTTTTCGGTGGAATCGGCATTGGTCGCCTTGGAGTCGTTGATGAAGAGGACGCGACCCGCGCGCCCGACCTCCTCCATCCGGTGCGGCAGGCCAGCAAAAGTTTCGAGCGCTGGCTGGATCTGATCGGTCGGAATGCCGATGCGCAGCGCGGCTATAGAGGCTGCCAGCGCGTTCTGGGCGTTGTGGCGGCCGCGAAGTGTCCCGATGCCGTCGAGATCGGCGAATGTTCCACTGAAACCGGTCCAGCCGGCACTGCAGTTGAGGTGAAAGCCTTCCGCGAACCACCCGCCATCGACAGCCTGAAGCACCGAGAGCACGTCCAGATCCCCGTTCCGGGTGGTCCGCAGCCGATCGGCGATGTGACGGCAATAGTCGTCGTCCACTCCGATGATCGGATGGAGCGATGCCGCCACCAACCGCTCCTTGATGGCCGCGTAGCTCGCCATCGTACCGTGCCGATCGAGGTGATCGGGCGTCAGGTTGAGCAGCACGCCAACCGTCGGGGCCAGCGACGGCGTCAGATCGATCTGAAACGACGACATCTCGATCACGTGCACGCGGCCGGACGCCGGCTCGGGCAGCGCCAGGATCGGCGTGCCGATATTGCCGCCCATGGCGACGTCGCGGCCGGCTGCGCGGAGCAGATGGGCCAGCAGCGCCGTCGTGGTTGATTTTCCGTTCGTGCCGGTGATGGCCACGAACGGCGCGTCCGGGCAGTGCAGCGCGCGCTCCCGGCAGAACAGCTCGACATCGCCGATGATTTCGACGCCCGCCCCACGCGCCTTCGTGACCGACCAGTGTGGCTCCGGGTGCGTCAGCGGTATGCCGGGGGCGAGGATGAGGGCTGCGAAGCTCCCCCAATCCATCGAGCGAAGATCCGCGACCGGAATGCCTGCCTCGCCAGCGGCTGTGCGCGCGTCCGCGTTGTCGTCCCATGCGGCCACCTCTGTGCCGCCCGCGAGCAGCGCGAGCGCGGTCGCCCGGCCCGATGCGCCGAGGCCGACCAGGGCAACCGTCATGCCGGCGAATGTGGTGACGCGAATCATGCCCGCGATTCTACTGAATTTCGCGCCGTAGTGCTTTGGAATGCCCTCAGCGCAGCTTGAGCGTGGCAAGGCCGATCAGGGCCAGCACCACGGAGATGATCCAGAAGCGGACCACCACGGTGGATTCTTTCCAGCCTTTTTGTTCAAAATGATGGTGGAGGGGAGCCATCCGGAAGACGCGTTTGCCCGTCAGCTTGAATGACGCCACCTGGATGATGACGGACAGCGTCTCGATCACGAACAGGCCACCCACGATGGCGAGCACGAACTCGTGCTTCGTGGCCACCGCTATGGTGCCGAGTGCTCCGCCTAGCGCCAGCGAGCCGGTGTCGCCCATGAAGATCATCGCCGGCGGCGCGTTGAACCAGAGGAATCCGAGCCCCGCGCCGATCAGCGCGCCGCAGAGAATGGCGAGCTCGCCCGTCCCCGGCACATAGTGAATCTGCAGATAGCGCGCGAAGTTCGTGTTGCCGGAGAGGTACGCGATCAGCCCGAATGTAGCTGCCGCGATCATCACCGGGACTATGGCGAGGCCGTCGAGGCCGTCCGTCAGGTTCACGGCGTTGCCGGCGCCGGCGATCACGACAACCCCAAGGATCACGAAGAACGGCCCAAGGTCGATAATGATGTTCTTGAAGAACGGGATCGTGAGGGCCGACGTGAGCTCCGGCAGGGAGAGCCACATGAGCGCCGCGGTCGCCAGTCCCGCAATGGCCAACTCCAGAGCGAAGCGCAGGCGGCCCGAAAAGCCGGCAACCGTGCTCTTCGTCACCTTCATGTAGTCGTCGCAGAAGCCGATCGCGCCAAAGGCCAGCGTCACCCCGAGCACCACCCAGACATAAGCGTTCGACAGATTGGCCCAGAGAAGCGTCGCGACGGTGAAGCCCGACAGGATCATCAAGCCGCCCATCGTCGGCGTACCGCGCTTGGCGAGATGCGACTGCGGGCCGTCATCACGGATGGGCTGGCCGCGGCCCTGCTTCACGCGCAACAGGTCAATGATGATCGGGCCGAACAGGAAGACGAAGAGCAGCGCCGTCATGATCGCGCCGCCGGTTCGGAAGGTGATGTAGCGGAATACGTTGAGCGCGTTGATGTAGTCGCTGAAGTTTACGAGCTCGTAGAGCATGCATTCATCCTTCACGCACTCCGACTGGCCGCGCTTTCTACGGGCTTCGTCTTCTGCAGTACTGACCGGTTGCTCAAGTTGCGAACCGGTTTTTCAGAGCTTCGGCAAGGGGAGCCATACGGCTGCCAAGCGACCCCTTGATCATTACGGCATCACCTGCCCGAACGGTCTCCAGCAGAGGTGTGGCGAGCCCGTCGGAGGTCTCGGCCCAGGCCGCCTGGCGCCCCCGCTCCAGTGTGGCGAACAGCCGGCCCATATTCGGGCCGCATGCAAAGACCAGATCGACACCTGCCGCGTCAATCGCTTCCTTGAGGCTGATGTGCAACTCTTCCGAGCTGGGGCCAAGCTCGAGCATGTCGCCCAGGACGACAATGCGCCTTTGGTAGTCGATCCGCGGGACCGTGCCGAGGGTCGCCAATGCGGCGCGCACTGAGGCGGGATTGGCGTTGTAGCTTTCGTCGATGAGTAGCAGCTTGCCGCCATCCACCGGCAGCGCCATGCGGGCACCGCGGCCAGGCGGAGCCTTGATCCCGGACAGGGCAGGGAGCGCCTGATCCAGATCCGCGCCGAGCGCCATCAGCGCCGAGACCACGGCCAGCGAGTTCTCGACCAGATGGGCGCCGGGCGCGCCGATGCGGTAGGCGAGGCTTTTGCCGAGAGCATCGACTACCGCGCGGGAGCCGTCGGCCTCGAGCTCGACCGCCTGGAGGCGGACGTCGGCCTCGGGACTCTGCCCGAAACTGATTATCCTTGCGCCTTGTCGCTCTGCAGCGGCACGCATGATCGGAAACTGCGGGCTGTCACGCTTGATGATTGCGGTTCCACCCGACGAAAGCCCGAGGAAGATGTCCGACTTCTCCTCGGCAATGGCCTCGAGGGAGCCAAGGTAGCCGATGTGCACGGGCTCGACGGTGGTGATGATCGCGACGTGGGGCGCCGCCATCCGGGCGAGTGGCGCGATCTCGCCCCGATGATTCATGCCGATCTCGACCACCGCGGAGGCGGACGTGGCCGGCATGCGGGCAAGCGTCAGAGGCACGCCCCAGTGGTTGTTGTAAGACTTCTCGGCGGCATGCGTCGGTCCCAGTCGCGACAGACACGCGCGCAGGGCCTCTTTCGTGCCGGTCTTGCCCACGCTGCCGGTAACGGCGACGACCCGGGCTGATGTCCTTCCCCGCGCTACGCGGGCTATGGCCCGCAATCCTTCGAGTGGGTCGGCAACGCGCAACAGCGCACCATCGCCCGGCTGCCTTCGATACGCGAGTGACACGAGCGCTGCGCTTGCGCTGTTTGCGAAGCTGGCCGGCACGAACTCGTGTCCGTCACGGATGTCCCTCAGCGCGACGAACAAGTCGCCCGGCTGCAGCGTGCGGCTGTCGATCGAAACGCCGCTGATTGGCCGCTCAGGTGCGCCGTCGGTTTTGCCTTCCGAGGCTGCGACCAGGGCGTCCCAGGTCCAAAGCGCGTCGCTCATTGAGATGACCTGCCCGGCGCGCGCTGGGCAAACGCCTCCCGCACCGCCTCGTGATCGGAAAAGGGGAGCACCGTGTCGCCGACGATCTGGCCCGTTTCGTGGCCCTTTCCGGCCAGCAGCACCACGTCGCCCGCTTGCATCATCTCGACGGCGGCCTGAACGGCAGCCTGGCGGTCGCCGATCTCGATTGCGCCCGGTGCGCCCGCCAGCACCTCCGCACGGATCGCGGCGGGATCCTCGCTGCGCGGATTGTCGTCCGTTATGATCACGTGGTCGGCAAGCCTGACCGCAATCCGGCCCATGATGGGCCGCTTGCCTCGATCGCGATCGCCCCCGCAGCCGAAGACACAGATGAGCCGGCCCTTTGCGAACGGTCGCAGCGCTTGCAAGGCCGCTTCCAGAGCCTCCGGCTTGTGGGCGTAGTCGATGACGACGAGTCCACCCTCGGTCTGCCTGACCACGTCGAGACGCCCGTTGACGCCCTGCAATGTCTCGAGCGCGCCGATGACCGAAGCCGGATCTTCTCCCGTCGCGATGGCGAGCCCAGCCGCAACGAGCGCGTTCGAGGCCTGGTACGTTCCGATCAGCGGGAGATCGACCTCGTAGGCCGTCCCGTCATGCCGGATGCGCAGCTTCTGCCCGAACCCCTGCGGCTCGACCGCTTCGAGCCGCAATGTCTCGCCGGCCTGGCCCGTCGTGATGATCCGCTCTCCGCGACCCTTGGCGATGGCTACGACCTCGGTTGAACGCGGATCATCGGCATTGATCACCGCCGCCCTGCCGGGCTCCAGAAGGCTGTCGAACAGGCGCATCTTTGCGGCGAAGTATTCCTCGGTGCTCGCGTGGTAGTCGAGGTGATCGCGCCCGAGGTTCGTGAAGGCCGCCGCGGCGAGGCGGACACCATCGACGCGGCGCTGATCCAGGCCATGCGAGGAGGCCTCGAAGGCGAGGTGAGTCACCCCATCGGCGGCGAGGTCCGCCAGCATCTGGTGGAGCGAAACCGGATCGGGCGTGGTCAGCGACCCGTAACGGCTGCCGTCGGGCCTGACCATACCGATTGTTCCGAGAGAAGCCGCGCGTCGCTCCAGGGTCGCATAAAGCTGGCGCGTGAACTCCACGACTGAGGTCTTGCCATTGGTACCCGTCACGGCGACGGCGGTTTCCGGCTGCCCTGGGAAGAGCTTCGCCGCGATGAGAGCGAGCGCCCGCCTCGCGTCCGGGGCCCGAATGACGGGGACCGTCACATCGGGCAGATCCGCGCCGGTTGGGGCGAGAATGGCCACTGCACCCTTGGCGATCGCGTCGGAGATGAACCGCGTGCCGTCGACGCGTGATCCGGGCAGGGCGGCGAAGATCGCGCCGGGAGCGACGGCGCGGCTGTCCGCTGTGACAAACGCAATTTCGAGGTCATCTGTGCCGGCGGGCCGGCTCAGCTCAGGAGTGAGGAGGTCTGCAAGCCGCATGAGGTAAGCCGGTGTGATCGGACCGCGTTTTGCGGTTAACGATGAGTTCATATTGGCCGCAGAGGCAACCGTCAAATCCGCTGGTTGGCTCCATTGGCGAACGGTCGCGTCCACTGGACAGCGCCCGTCCGCTGCAACGAGAAGTCTGCTGCTACGCCAAGTCTGCTGCCACGCGAAGGCTGCTACTGCGGGAACACGCCCAGCAGTGGGGCCGTGCGAGCGATGATGCGGCCGGCGACGGGAGCCGCATTCACACCTGCGGTCCTCAAACCCCTTGAGTTCTCCGTCGGCTTCGGCTCATGCAGCATCACCAGGACGAGATACTTCGGGGCGCTCATCGGAAAGGCCGCAACAAAGGAGGCGATGACCGCGGTCTCGCGATAGCCGCCGCGCCCGGGAAGCTCCGCCGTGCCGGTCTTGCCGCCGACCTCATAGCCCGGAACCTCGGCCCGTCGCCCGGTCCCGTGTCGAGAAGTTACGTTCCCGCGCATCAACTCGCGAATGGCGGCACTCGTTTCCGGGCTGATGACTTGCGCCCGCTCGGTGCTGACCTGAGTCGTGCTGCGGAACGTAGGTGTCACCTGCCGGCCGCCATTGATGAGGGTCGCCGCCGTGGCAGCGAACTGCATGGGCGAGACAGCCATTCCGTGGCCGTAGGAAATCGTGATCGTTTCGGCTTTGCCCCAGTTCTGCGGCAGCTTCGGTGGCGCGACCTGACCTGCCTCGGTGCGCATCGGCTCGATCAGCCCGAATTTGGCAAGGTAGGCACGCTGACGATCCGACCCGAGCTCGAGCGCCATCATCCCTGCGCCGACGTTCGACGAGTGGATGAAGATGTCCCGCACCGAGAGCGGCCGCCCGAGAGGATGGAAGTCGCGGATCGTGTACCGCCCGATCCGCAAAGGCACGCGGACGTCGTAGATCTTCTCCAGATCCGCCGTTCCGGCCTCGATCGCCATGGCCACGGTGATCATCTTGAAGATGGAGCCCAGCTCGTAGACGCCGTCCGTCACCTTATCCAGCCGGCTCGCGTCGAGGATGTGCGAGCGATCTGAGGGGTCGACTTGTGGAAGGGAGGCCGCTGCAAGCACTTCGCCCGTATTGACGTCGAGGATGACCCCGGCAGCGCCTTTGGCACCGAACTGCCGCGTGGCGGTGCGCAGCTCATCCTCGAGGCCATACTGAACGGGCAGGTCGAGGCTGATGCGGACAGGCTTGAGCGATCCCGGCGCGCCCGAGTGCACCGCCTCGATCCCAACCGCCTCGTCGATGAAGCGCTCCAGGCCGGACGTGCCCCTGTTGTCGATATTCACGTAGCCCAGGATGTGTCCGGCAAGCGCGCCATTGGGATAGACCCGCTTCGGCTCGTTGCGGAAGGCGATTCCCGGCAGGCCGAAATTGTGGATGCGCTGCGCAGTGGCGGGCGAGATGCCCCGCTTGAGGCGCACATAGCGGCGGTTGCGGTCAGAAAGGGAGTGCCGCAGCTCGGCTGCATCGAACTCGGGAAACACCTGAATCAGGTGCTCCACCACCTCGTCGACGTCGATGATGAGGGCAGGATCGGCGTAGAGAGTGGGCGCTTCGATGTCGGTAGCGAGCAGGCGACCGTTGCGGTCGACGATGTCAGGACGCCAGTAGGATTCCGTCAGCGGCTGGGTCATGGCGACCCGTGGTTCGGCGAACTGTCCTCTCAGCGCGAGCCGGACGAGCTGCAGGCTGATGGCAGAGAACCCCACTACGATGGCCAGTGCGACCGCAAACGAGCGCGCTGCATAGTTGACGTTCGTTGACGGGGAAGCAGGGCCCAGGGATTGGCCAAGTGCGGTGGACACGGGAACTCATCCTCACCGGCTCGCGGGGCGCTGCCCCAGCTCAGTTTCGGTCTTCACGCCAGGATCACGCTGCGCCCGGTCGGATGCGGGCTGCTTCGATGGTTCGAGCTCGACGTACTGAGCCCCTTGCGCCGGGACGAAGCCCAGAGCGCGGGCCAGCGGCTCAATTCTTTCCGGGCGGGAGAGGAAGGCCCGCTCGGCCTTGAGCACCGCAATGTCGCTCCGCAGCCGCTCGATCCGGCGATCCTTCGCGGCAACCTCTGTATCGAGATGCCGCGTCTCGTAGCTCACCGCGTAGAGCACGAAGGCCGAGATCAGGGCCAATCCGACAGCAGAAGCGGACAAGATGCGAAGCATGTGCTGCCCTTGGCGGTTACCGCGCTCAACGGGTGATCTGTGGCACTCCCAGAGCAGCGGGGGCGAGCGGCCAGCTCGGTGCGTCAGTGCGTTCGCCAGCCCTCAGCTTCGCAGATCTTGCTCGCGGGTTAGCCGCAGTCTCATTCTGGTCAGGGGTAACAGGCCGCTGGTTAACAATTCGGAAACTTTCTGCCCGATGCTGGGCGGCCTGCGGCAGGTGGCGAGAGGTTCCGGCCGTTTTCCCGGCCCTTTCGGCTAAAAAGCGCTTAACGATCCGGTCCTCTAGTGAATGGAAGGTTACCACGACGAGCCGGCCGCCCGGCTTCAGCAAGCGTTCCGCTGCGGCGAGCCCAGCTGCCACTTCGCCAAGCTCGTTGTTCACCGCTATTCGCAGCCCCTGGAAGGTTCGCGTTGCGGGGTGGCGGCCTTCGATCTTGCGGCTACCGAGCACTTGCGACACGACGCGAGCCAACTGCAGTGTGCGCGTTAGCGACTCTTGCGATCTGGCCCGCACGATCGCGCGGGCGATGGGCCGTGATTTTCGCTCCTCGCCGAAATGGAAGATGATGTCCGCCAGCTCGGCTTCATCGAGCGTGTTGACGAGATCGGCGGCAGACGGCCCCTCGCGCGACATGCGCATATCGAGCGGGCCGTCGGTCTGGAACGAGAAGCCACGATCGGCCTCGTCGAGCTGCATGGAGGAGACGCCGAGGTCGAACACGATCCCGTCGACCTCCGTCAGGCCGGCATCCGTCGCAATTTCCTCGAGCTCGCTGAAGCGCCCCTGGCGGATTTCGAGCCGGCCGCCGTAGGCCTCGACGAAATCGGCACCGCCCGCTACTGCGCCCGGATCGCGGTCGGTCGCGAGCACCCGGCAGTTCGCCGCGTCGAGGATTGCGCGTGTGTAACCGCCCGCCCCGAAGGTCGCGTCAATGTATGTCGCGCCGTCCTTCGGCTGGAGGTGCTTCAGAACTGGAATGAGTAGCACGGGAGTATGACGGCTGCGGTCCATGGCCTCTCCGCGCGCGGCGCTCAGATCCTTCTGAGGTCCGCGCTCCGCCATCACTCCCGTGCTCCTGTGCCGCCGCCTTGTCCCTCGTCATTATCGCGACGGCTCCCCGCGCCGAAAAGCTTCCGGTGCTCATGCACCTTGTCGCGGGCCCGCTGCCGGCGCTCGGCGAAGCGCTCCGGCTCCCACATTTGAAACTTGTCGCCCAGGCCGACAAAAGTGACCTGACCTGTGATGCCGGCGTGGGCGCGAAGCGCTTCAGGAAGGACGATGCGCCCGTCCTGATCGATGCTGATGACCTGCACGTCCCCGTAGAGCGCAACAGAGAGCTCGTCCCGCTCGTCAGAATAGTCCGGGAGATGCGCGAGTAGATCATCGATCTTCTTCGCAAGTCTCTCGCCGCCCGCATCGAGCGCTGGAGAATCGAGCGAGGGGTAGCAGTAGATTCCCCCAGCATAACCGTCACGCTCGAGGACCGCGCGGAAGGATGCTGGAATGGAAACACGTCCTTTCGCGTCGATTTTATTCGTGAATGTCGAGACAAAGCGGTCCATCCCCAGTTCAAAACCTCACCTGACGCGCAGACTCCGACGCCAATACCTCCCCTCTCATGACGCCGTTCCGCTCAACTCCCGGTAGAGGTCGGGGCCCGCCTCCGCCGGGCTGGGACGTGGCGGTCGCCGAAGGCTTCGGGCCCTCTACGAAGCCGGCGCCACAGCCACTGTCCCATGCCCGGTGCGGACGGGCATCTATGGGATTGCATGGAATCGTATGGGCGTCAACGGGCTGTTAACGGATTGCTTGGTGAGTGCCGGGACAGAGGCGGATTGTGGCCTCTGCGCCACAGGTCAAATCGCACCGTGCGGAAGAACCGTCGCCGCGCGTGCCAGATCGGCTGCATTTGCTTCTTCGTCGGATTTGGCTGGACCTGTCCCGCAGGTCGATGAGTCGAGAAGTGCTGCGGAGCCTCCAGCGCGACGCTGGCGGCTCTGGTCCCGGACGGCGGCGGGGGCTATATGTCCGTCACTGACGCTTACTTCCTCCTCCGTCCTGGCCGCGCGGGCGGCCATCCACGCAAGTTTCCGCATTTGAGCAGCGAGGTGTCGTGGATTCCCGCCTCCGGGAATGGCGGTGTGATGCAGGATAGCGCGTACCAATTGTCAGAATCGGGACAGTAGCGCCCATGCGCCTCATCATCTTCGACTGCGACGGCACGCTGGTCGACAGTCAGCACATCATCGTGGCCGCCATGACGCGGGCCTTCCACGCAAACGGTCTCGAGTTGCCGGTCAGGGAGCAGATCCTCTCCATCGTCGGCCTTTCGCTGCCGATTGCGATCGCGCGCCTGCTGCCGGAGAATGTGGACAAGGGCCTCGTTGACCGGGTTGCCGAAGCGTATCGCCAGGGCTTCTTCGAGTTGCGCCGGGATGCATGTCATCAGGAGCCGATGTTCCCCGGTGCACTGGAGGCCATTCACGAGTTGGCTGCGAGACGCGATGTCCTGCTCGGGGTGGCGACGGGGAAGTCCCGGCGCGGCGTTGCCGCCCTGTTCGAGCGGTTCGGAATCGCCTCTCATTTCGTGACGATCCAGACAGCGGATACGAACCCCTCCAAGCCGAACCCGGGTATGATCCTCCAGGCTATCGCCGAGACTGGCGCGGAGCCGGAAAACACTGTCATGATCGGCGACACGACGTTTGACGTCGAAATGGCTCGCGCGGCGAATGTCGGCGCCATTGGCGTCAGCTGGGGCTATCACCCGGTGGTTGCGCTGGAAGCCGCCGGAGCCCACCTGATAGTCGAGCGCTGCCAGGATCTGGTCGGCGCCATCGATAAGCGCTTCGGCGCACCTAGTGTCCCGAACCCGAAGTTCGCCCACACCTCGCGGCGGACTCCGGGTTCAAAAGGGACACTGGAACCAGAGAGTTGCTAGTGTGATGATCGACAAGTCCGCTACATTGTTCGCGGCTGGCGACGTTGGCGGACTTCTCGATCTGAATCACACTAGGTTCAATAACTTGGCTAATGTCCTTCAGATCGCGGAATTCGTTCTGAGCTAGCCACAAATGGTGGCGAATTTCGCGATCAGGACACTAGCGTGGCTTTGGTTCAGAAGTTCCCTCCACACCAGCCGCGGGTAATGGGGACCTTCTGAGCCACCACACTGGGGTGATTGCGTGAGCGAGACTGGCAGACAACAAGCAATTCCTGGCAAGGAGAGCGTTACGCCGCCCAAGCCGCGGCGCTTTTACAAGCTGGCGGAGAGCGCTGCCCTGCAGCCGCAGGAGACCGAAAGCGGCGCAATGCTCTTCCAGGTGCTGTTGGATGGTCGCCCGGTCCGGACGCCGAAGAAGGCGGCGCTGGCCGTTCCGCACCGCGCGCTGGCCGAGGCGATCGCAGCGGAGTGGAACGCGCAGGGCGAGGAAATCGACCCCATCAGCATGCCGCTGACCCGCTTCGCTAACAGCATCATCGACGGCGTGATCGGCCGCGAGGCCGAAGTGCGGGCCGACATCCTCAAGTACGCCGCCAGTGATCTGCTGTGCTACCGCGCCGAGGGTCCTGCAAGTCTCGTCCGGCGTCAGGCCGCAGCGTGGGATAGCGGGCTCAACTGGGCGCGTGGGGCGCTCCGCGCCCGCTTCGTGCTGACCGAAGGTGTGATGCCGGTGGCCCAGCCGGCGTCAGCGCTGGAGGGTGTCGCAGGCGCTCTCGAGCCGCTCGACGCCTACCGGCTCACGAGCATTCATGTGATGACGACGCTGACGGGGTCCGCATTGCTCGCTCTCGCCCTCAGCCGGGGTGAGTTGTCCGTCGAGGAGGTCTGGTCTGCAGCCCACGTCGACGAGGACTGGCAGATCGAGCAGTGGGGCGAGGACGCCGAGGCGGCCGAACGTCGCCGCCTTCGCTGGCAGGAGATGCAGTCTGCGAGCTGCCTGCTCGGCTTGGTGGACATGAATTAAAACCGCAAAGCCCCATGTGAAGACACGTGTTAAGCACGTGGTTACCCTTCGGCGGCATAATCCGAACGCTGAAGTGAGCGTATGGGGCCGCGCCATGAGTAATGCAATGTCTGTTTTCGGAGCGTTCGGCGGGACAACCTTTTGCCTTGCTGCCGGCATCATCGGTGCCAAGGGGGTCCTTGCGGCTGCACACAATGATGGCCAGAGGCAAGTGCTGAGGCACGCATTCACCTGGGGCGGGATTTATGCCGCGACCCTCGCGGGGCTCCTGTTCCTGCTCGCTTTCGGCGTGTTCCCACGCTGGGTATACGCGGTCGCAGCATTACTGTGGTTCGGCCCACTGCTGCCGGCACGTGCCTGGACACATCGGCGGCTCGACGATGCCGCCGTTTCAGAGTCGC
>JAEVZQ010000080.1 GCA_023392135.1 Pseudomonadota bacterium
ACATTTCGTCCCGCACAGGATCGTTCACGAACGCAGGCAGGGACTTCTGACCGGCTACTACGAGCCGGTCCTGGCCGGCTCGCGGATTCAGCAGGGCCGCTATCAGGTCCCGATCTATCGACGGCCGCCAGATCTCGTGAACCTGATGGACGAGTCGATGCGGGGTGCCGCAGGTGAGGCATTGACGCACGCACGCCGTGCCGATGATGGGCAGCTTCTACCGTACTCCGCACGTGCCGAAATCGAAGCCGGAGCATTGGCGGGGCGTGGCCTGGAGCTGCTTTACCTCGAAGATCCGGTCGATGCGTTTTTCATGCACATTCAGGGCTCGGGCCTGATCGACTTGGACGACGGATTGAGCGTTCGGGTGAGCTACGACGGCAAGAACGGGCATCCTTACACGTCGATTGGCCGGTATCTGGTGCAATCCGGCCTCATCAGGGTCGATGAGGTCTCGCTCGAGACCCTGAAGCAGTGGCTTCGTGCCGACCCGGTGCGGGGGCGGCGGGTGATGTGGCAGAACGCGTCATACATCTTCTTCCGCGAGCTGTCGGGGAGAGAGGCCCAGTCTGCGCTCGGGGTCGTGGGCATTCCGCTGTCATCCGGCCGGAGCCTGGCGGTGGATGCGAGTGTGCATCTCATCGGAACACCGATTTACGTGGTGGCCCCCGACCTCACTTATACGACCGAGGGCGGTCCATTCCGAAGACTGATGATCGCACAGGATGTCGGCTCCGCCATCACAGGTCCGGAGCGGGGCGACATCTATTTCGGATCCGGCAGCGAAGCCGGAGATCGGGCGGGCAGGACGCGGCACGCCGGCGACTTTTTCGTGCTGTTGCCGCGTGAAGCGGAGGCCGCGGCTTAGATCATGAGTCGGCCAGGGCGACCTCCCCGCTCCCAGCAGCGCCTCCTGACTCCGGAGGACGAGGCGCTCTGGTCTCTGGTGGCCCGCAGCCTGAGACCCGTCAGGAAGAAGACCCGAGTGCATCCCTCGGCAGAAGTTCCCGAACCGCCGCCGGCACGCGAAGCCCCTCTCGGACCAAGGCTGGAGGATGAGCTGAAAAGAGCGGCAACCGAATCGCCAAAGCCCGGCGAAGCTCAGCGTCAGTCCAGCCCTCCCAAAACCGCTCCCAAGTCGCCGCCCCTTGCTGATTACGACCGGCGCCGGATGCGGCGCATTGCGGGTGGCCGCGTCGAGATCGAAGCCCGTCTCGACCTGCATGGAATGCGCGCCGCCGAAGCTCATAGCGCCCTGAAAGGCTTCATCTTCGCTGCATGCGCCAAGGGTCAGCGCAACGTGCTCGTCATCACTGGAAAGGGTGGCAGCACGGATGTCAGCGAGCGGCCCTTCAGCCTGGACCAGCCCGACCGCGGAGTTCTGAAACGCAGCGTGCCCATGTGGCTGGCCGAACCCGAGTTGCGTTCGCTCGTCGTCAGCTTCACGCAGGCCCATCCCCGCCATGGCGGCGAGGGTGCCCTCTACCTGCAGCTCCGCAGCCGTCGGGTGCGAGCTGGTCCTCGCGAGTGAGACCTAGCGCGATGATCGAGAAATTCGTCCCGAACCCGGCCGCGAGCTCGAGCGACCTTCGGCATCGGGACTACCCGCACTGCCCGGTCAACGTCTGCACGGCCTTGGTGACGCCCATGAGAGAGAACGTGTCTTTCGTCGCAGTCCCCTGCTCCGACACGCCCTCCACGACCATCGTCGAGCCGCGCTTCATCGCTTCCAGCAGTTTCAACTCCTCGATGGGGTTGCCTACGAAGGCGCGGTCCTCGCTCGTAAAGAGCTTGAAACTGTCGTTGCCCACCGTGACCGTAGCTTCGGAGCCGTCCTTGAAAGGATAGCCGATCTTGATGCTGAGCTCTGTACGGACCCCATCCTTCGGCCAAGCCGACACATAGAAGTAGGCCGGGTCGCGCTTTATGCCCGCAGGCTCGCTGGATTGCGCTGCAGTAGCGATGAAGCAGAGCCGCTCGTCCGATTTCTCGTGTGAATAGAAATGCCAGTCATTGAAGGAGTCGACGAGCTTTGTCTGCGCGCTCGCGCAAACGGCCGTCGCTACCAGAATGGCGGCAGTTGCTGTTGAGCGAATGAGTCCTCGCATTGCACCTCGCGATTTGGGATAGCAGCAGAGATTGGAGATCTTCCGCAAACTATAGTGATTTGCTGCAGGGCCTGTCACGATGATGTTTGGCGTACAGTTTCCGCGGCGCTTACCGGCCGTTCCGGGAATTGCGCCAGGATCCTGAAACGGTCGTACATGACGATGGCCCCGGCCATGGCGACGTTGATGCAAAACGTCGTAGGAATCCTGACGACGAAGTCGCACCGCGCCAGCAACGGGTCTGAGAGCGAGCCCCGCTCCGGGCCGAGCACATACGCTGCGCGTAGAGGATGACAAAAGCTCGGCAAATCTATGGCAGAATCGGTCAGCTCGATGCCCACGAGCTTGCAGCCCTGCGGCAGCACCATCGCATCGAGGGTCGTCCAGTTGTAGTGCGGCAGGTGCCACTGTCCCTTGGAGGTATCGGCGCGTGCTTCCAGGGCCTGATAGGTTGCACCAATGGTAAATGTGAAGCTCGCTCCGAAAGCATGGGCCGAGCGCATGAGGTTGCCGAGGTTGAGCGCCTTCGACATGCGCTCGGCGCCAATGGCGAAGTAGCCTCGTGGCTTCGGCGGCCAATTCTGGCGGAAATCTGGCTGAATTCTATCGCTCATAGGTACGCGTTGCAGTTGCCGGCGTGGCCCCTTCCGGCGCAAACCGTTAGGTTCGGCGCAGCCAGAATGACGGCTGACATGGAGGAGGTGTCACATGAGAGCGGCCCTGTGCAAGATCCTGACCGGCCCGGACGGGATTGTCATCGAGGAAGTTTCCGATCCGGAGCCGGGCCCTGGCGAGGTCCGCATCCGCGTAAGAGCCGCGGCGCTCAACTTTCTCGACACGCTTATTACCCGCGGCAAGTATCAATATAAGCCGGAGCTGCCATTCTCGCCGGGAGCCGAGATTGCGGGCGAAATCGATAGGGTGGGCCCGGAGGTGGAGGAGTTCTCGCCCGGTCAGCGGGTCTGCGCCTATCTCGGATGGGGTGGGACGCGGGACCGGGTGGTTGCGCGTGCCGAACACGTGATCCCGGTGCCGGACGAGGTCAGCGATACGATCGCCGCGGGCGTCAATGTGACCTACGGTACGGCGCTGCACGGCCTGAGGGACCGGGCGCGGCTGGAGTCCGGCGAAACCGTTGCGGTTCTTGGAGCATCCGGCGGCGCGGGTCTGGCGGCAGTCGAAGTGGCAACGCAACTCGGAGCCAGAGTGATTGCCGTCGCCTCCTCTCCGGAAAAGCTCGACATCTGCCGCCAGCACGGCGCAGACCAGTTGCTGAATTACACGACGACCGACCTGAAGCAGGGCTTGCGCGATCTCACCGGCGGTCGCGGCGTCGACGTGATCTATGACTGCGTTGGCGGCGATCATGCCGAGCCGGCACTGCGCTCCATCGCCTGGATGGGCCGATTCTGCGTGGTTGGATTCGCGGCTGGCGCGATCCCGCGCATCCCTCTCAACCTGGTTCTGCTCAAGAGTTGCGATATCGTTGGCGTGTTCTGGGGTGAATCCGCACGGCGAAACCCGCGAGGGCACCGGAACAATATTGAGACTGTGTTGAAATGGGTTGCGGCGGGAGACTTGAGACCGCACACTCACGCCACGCTTCCGCTTGCGGAGACAGCCGAGGCAATCCGGATGCTCGACCGGCGGGAAGCCGCGGGCAAGGTGATCGTCACGACGTAGCCGGCTCGCGGGAGCCATGCGCAATTCTGAAAAACAAAACCGCGTTGAATACCAAGCTGGGCTGATTCAGTAGGGAGACACTCGATCAGATGAAGAAGGAACTTTTGACGGCGCTGGTGGCCGTGGGCCTTGGCGTGTTCGCTGCCGGACCAGCAGGCGCCCAGGACAAGCAGTTGACGATCGCAACGGGTGGCACCGGCGGCGTCTACTACCCGCTCGGCGGAGGCCTGGGGAACATCATTGGCAAAGAGCTAAAGGGCGTGACCGCGACGGCCGAGGTCACCGGTGGCTCGGTCGACAACATGAAGCTCGTTGGATCGGGCCGGACGGACATTGCCTTCTCACAGGTCGACGCGGCCTGGGACGCGATCAATGGCAAGGGCAAGTTCTCGAGCAAGCTGCCCGTGAAGGCGCTGGCTGTGCTGTACCCGAACCACATGCACGTGGTGACCGTGGATGGCACCGGTATCGACAAGATCGAGGACCTCAAGGGTAAGCGGATCTCCACCGGCTCACCGGGAAGCGCCACGGAGGTCTTCGCTTTCCGCGTGCTAGAGGCAGCTGGCATCGATCCCGAGAAGGACATCGAAAAGGCCCGCCTCGGCGTTGCCGAGAGTGTGAATGCGATCAAGGACAAGAAGATCGAGGCGTTCTTCTGGGGCGGCGGTCTGCCGACGGCCGCGGTAACGGATCTTGCGGCGACGCCGAACACCAAGATCAAGTTCATCGAGATCGCGCAACTGACGTCGAAGATGAACGACAAGTACGGACCGCTCTACGCCGAGGCGACCATCCCGAAACAGACCTACTCGGGCATGGAAAAGGACGCGAACAACATTACCATCTGGAACATCCTCGCGGTGAACGATTCCATGCCGGAGGACCTCGCCTACAAGCTGACGAAGATCACGTTCGAGACGCGCGATGATCTTGCGAAGGTTCACAAGGAGGCCCTGAACATCAAGCTCGAGCTGCAGTCGCTGAAGCGCTCGGGCATTCCGTTCCATCCAGGCGCGCTGAAGTATTTCAGCGAAAAGGGTGTGAAGGTCGACTGATCCGGTGCGTTCACGCACATTCGCTCACCGGGCCCCTTGTGCCCGGTGACGCTTTTTTCGACTTGCGACCTCGAACAAAAACACGAGCCCCAGAGGGAGGCAGACGGTGACCGGAACGAGGGATGACTCACCGGCGGCGAAGGTGATGGAGGGCGCTCCGGCTGGGGCGGAGGCAGCGGCGGAGCCAGACCTCGAGAAGCTCGAGCACTACATCGAAGAGGAAGAAGGCGCGGTCAATCGGCTTTCCGGGGTTATCGGAGCGGCGGTCACGGCCATTGCCGTGGGCGTATCGCTGTTCCACATCTATGCGGCCTACGACATCGTTCCCGCCTATGTGCTGCGGCCGGTCCATGTCGCCTGTGTGCTTTTCCTTGTGTTCCTGCTCTTCCCGATGACACCGAAAATGCGGGATCGCATCCGGTGGTGGGACTGGGTGCTCGCTTTGGCGAGCCTTGGCGTCATCGTCTACATCCTGATGCAGGGCGAGGAGTTCGGCGACCGGGCCATCATGCCGGAGCCGATGGATGTGGTCGTTGGCGTCGTCCTCATCGGGCTTCTTCTGGAGGGAACGCGGCGCGCCACGGGCATCATCATGCCCGCACTTTCGGTCGTCTTCATCCTGTACGCGCTTTTCGGAAACCACTTGGGTGCTCCCTGGACCCATCGCGGCTATCCGCCCGACCGGCTCGTCGGGCATCTTTACATGACGCTCGAAGGCATCTTCGGAACGACGGTCGACGTCTCTTCGAGCCTCATCATCCTGTTCACGATCTTCGGTGCCGTCCTCCAGGTTTCGGGTGCCGGCAAGTTCTTCATCGATTTCTCGTTCGCGGCCATGGGCGGCAAACGGAACTCGGCGGGCCGCGCCGTCGTGTTGTCGTCCTTTCTGCTTGGCGGACCGTCCGGGTCCGGAGTTGCAACCACGGTGACGATCGGCACGGTCGCCTACCCGCTGCTGGCCAAGGCCGGCTATGAGAAGAACGCCGCCGGCGGCCTGCTCGCGGCCGGTGGACTTGGCGCCATCATCTCGCCGCCCGTGCTGGGCGCTGCCGCCTTCCTGATCGCCGAGTTCCTCAAGATCTCGTACTTCGACGTGATCCTGATGGCGATCATCCCGACGCTCCTCTACTATCTGGCGATTTGGGCCATGGTGGAGGTCGACGCCAGTAGACACGGCGGTGCCGGCGAGTTGATGGTCGAGAAGGGGACGCTCTGGCGGCTCTTCAAGGGGTATTGGTTCCACTTTGGCTCGCTGATCTCCATCATCGCCTTCATGTTGCTGGGCTTCTCGCCCGTGCTGGCCGTGTTCTGGGCCACCATGCTCGCCATCGGCTCGAGCGCGATCCGGCCCGACACCGCTCTGGTGCCGCGCCTCGTGGTCGGGGCGACGATCGCAATCGGTATCGCGCTCGTCGCGCTCGGCTTTCCACAGGCCAGCATTCTGTCGCTGACCGCCTTCGCCGCGCTTGCCGTCACTGCGGCCGTGGGGCTGTTCCTGCCTCGGATCGCGCCCGTGACCTCGGGCCTGGTGCAGGCGCTCAGGGATGGCACGACCGGCGTGCTCAGCGTGGCGGCGATATGTGCGACGGCAGGGATCATCGTCGGGGTCGTGACCCTGACGGGTCTTGCCCAGCGGTTCGCCGACATCATCATCGGCTATGCGCAAGGTAGTCTGCTGCTGACCACGGTTTACACGGCGGCCATCGTCTGGATCGTCGGGCTCGCCGTGCCCGTGACCGCCTCGTACATCATGTGTGCAGTCATCGCGGCGCCGGCGCTCATCAAGCTCGGTGTGCCCGATTTCGCAGCCCACATGTTCATCTTCTATTACGCCGTGCTCTCCGAGGTTTCGCCGCCTACGGCTCTGTCGCCGTTTGCAGCCGCGGCGATCACGCGCGGAAATCCGTACATCACCACGCTGCAGTCCTGGAAATACACAATGCCGGCATTTCTCGTGCCGTTCGTGTTCGTCATTGATCCGAACGGTATCGGCCTGTTGCCTGTG
>JAEVZQ010000097.1 GCA_023392135.1 Pseudomonadota bacterium
ATCTTGAACCGCGCGAACCGGGGCAGGTCTGTGCCCTGTGCTTCAGCCGGATTGATGAAAGCAAGGCGGCCTTTGAGGCCGAAAGCGGCTGAAGCGGCCGCGGCCGAGATGACGAGATCGCGACGAGACAATAGGGTCATGGCTGCTCCTTTTGAACGAACTGACCGCGCCTGTTCATAGAGTTACGATAGCGCCGGAGCGTACGCACCCGCATGGGCGAGGAGAAGTCGCTGGCGTCGATTCACGCAGTTTTGAACGCGTGTGATCTATCCGTAGAGCCGAGAAATCGTGGCCGCCGGGACCCTCAGAACGTAGAGGGCAAGGCAGGTCAGGTTGCGCGCGACCCGCCGGCCATAACCATCCCGGCGATAGCGTGATGCGCTCGTGATGGCGCGGGAGTTGAGCACAATCAGACGCTTACGGCCAAGCCGCCGGACAAGGTCGACGTCCTCCATGATGGGCAGCGGGCGGAACCCGCCGATCTCGTTGTAAAGACGGGCCGGAATGAGCAGTCCCTGGTCACCGTAAGGAAGCTTGGCCAGCGTGCAGCGCAGCGACACCCCGGCTTCGACGAGCCGAGGCGCAATCCCTGAGTCATCGAGCGCAAATCGGAATGCTGCAGCCGAGAGTGAGCGGTGGTCCGCTTCGACGCTGTTCATGAACTCTGCGGCTTCCATTTGCCAGCCGGTCTCGAGGGACGTGTCTGCGTGCAAGAACAGCAGCCACGGAAAACGCGCTCTTTGCGCTCCCCGCGCCAACTGCCGACCACGGCCCGCCTCGCCGCGCTCGATCTCTGCACCGGCCGCATCTGCGATTTCCAAGGTCCGATCGGCCGATCCACCATCTGAGACGATGACCTCCCGAACCACGCCATCCACGGTGGCCGGCACGAGCGCAGCCAATGTGGGTGCAAGCGTAGCCTCTGCATTCAGGGTCGGGATGATGACCGAAATCATGGGAGCAGTTGATAGCCGGGAGCCATCTCCCGCCAAAGCGCGTTTACGTTTTTGATTTGTTCGCTGGTGTAGATATAGTCACGCCCGGAGAGCTCGTTGGACGATGCGTAATGAAGGCTGCACCCAACAATTCCGCCGATCCAGCTGTTGCTCGGCTGGTTGAGGCCGACCGGCGCCGGGGGCGCGGTGCACGCTCCAATCGTTTGGGCCGCTACGAGGCGGAGCTTCGCGAGGAGTTCGACGACGGCTGGGAAAGCCTGGCCGAGCTGGCAGCATTCAAGACCGAGGTACGCATCGAGGCGGCCCGCAGCATCATCGCCAGCAATGACAGTCCCGACATCAGTTTCGACCGCTCGATCAATCCTTACCGCGGCTGCGAGCACGGCTGCATCTACTGCTACGCCCGGCCGACACATTGCTATCTCGGCCATTCCGCTGGACTGGACTTCGAAACGAAGCTCTACGCCAAGACGAATGCGGCGGAGCTGCTCGAAAAGGAGCTGGCGCGCCCCAGCTATCGGCCGAGCACGATTGCGCTCGGCGCCGTGACGGACCCGTATCAGCCCATCGAGCGAGAGTACCGCGTGAGCCGATCGATCCTCGAGGTCCTCGATAAGACCAGCCATCCGGTCGGTATCGTCACCAAGTCGGCTCTCGTAGTCCGGGACATCGATATCCTCGCCCGCATGGCGGAGCGCGGGCTCGTCAAGGTCGCCCTGTCCGTTACGACGCTCGACCGGTACATTGCCCGCAAGATGGAGCCGCGGGCCAGCACTCCCACCAGGCGGCTGGAGGCCATACGGCAGCTCAGCAGCGCGGGCATTCCGACCCAGGTGATGGTCGCCCCCATTGTCCCGGCCCTCAACGACCGCGAGATCGAGCGCATCCTGCAGGCCGCCTATGAGGCAGGGGCCAGGAACGCCGGTTACGTGCTGCTGCGGCTTCCTCTGGAGCTCAAGGAGCTGTTCCGTGAATGGCTGGCCACCGAGTTCCCAGACCGCGCAAAACGGGTAATTCGGGTCCTGCAGTCGATGCATGGCGGTCGTGATTACACATCGGAATTCGGCATGCGCCAGCGGGGCAGCGGACCCTATGCCGACCAGATCGCCACCCGGTTCCGGCTTGCGCTGAAACGGCTCGGCATGAACGAGCGTGGACTGAAGCTTCGTACGGACCTGTTCCAGAAACCCACAGGCAGTTGCGAAGGGCAGCTGCAACTCCTTTGAAAGCGCCGCGTTGAGCTTTAGAAGCTTGGCCTATGGCGGGGGACGATTCAGGGCCAAGGGCGACGTTCGAGGTGGAAGCCGTGTCGATACGGCTGAACGGGGGGCCTGTAGCAGGTGTCGATGAGGCGGGGCGTGGCCCGCTGGCAGGGCCTGTCGTCGCCGCCGCGGTGATCCTCGACCCTGAAAGCATTCCCTCCGGCATTGCAGACTCCAAGGTGTTGGAACCAGAGGTTCGCGAGGAGCTGTTCGCTCAGATCGTAGCAACCTCCAAGGTGGGAATCGGCATCGCCAGCGTCACCCGCATCGACAAGTATAACATCCTCAATGCGACGCTCTGGGCGATGCGCCA
>JAEVZQ010000176.1 GCA_023392135.1 Pseudomonadota bacterium
ATCGGCGCGGCTGGGCTCGAGGGCACCATCGTCGAGATGAGCTGGTATGGCGAGGGCAGCATTCCGGTGCCGCTCGGCTCAGCCTTCCATAGCCGTCGGCTGAGACTGATATCGTCACAGGTGACTGAGGTGGCCCCCACTCGCCGGCCGCGGTGGACGCGGCGTCGTCGCCTTGAAGCGGCCCTCTCGTTACTGCAAGACCCGCGTCTCGATGCGCTCGTTGCCGAGGAAATCGCGTTCGCGGATACGCCGGCGCGATTGCAGGAGGTGCTCGCTGCGAATACGCCGGGGCTCGCGCCTGTCATTCGCTATCCCGGTGCTTTCTGACCCGAGAGGATCGCCATGTACGCCGTCGAAGTGCGCGGTCGCATCATGATCGCTCATAGCCTTCCCGATCCGTTCTTCGGTCCGGCGCAGAAGATGCATGGCGCAACCTACGTGGTCGATGTCGCCTTCTTCCGGGAGAAGCTGACGCGGCACAATGTCGTGGTCGATATCGGCGCCGCTCTGAGCGTGCTGGATGATGTGCTGAAGCCGCTTGCATACCAAAATCTCGACGAGCTGCCTCAGTTCCAGAGCAAGCTGACCACGACGGAGTTTCTGTGCGGGTACATTTTTGAAGCCCTGGCGAAGGCTGCGCGTGAAGGTGCATTGGGGGCAGATGGCAAGGGTCTCGCCCGTATCCGTGTCACCCTGCACGAGACGGATCTGGCGCGTGCCTCGTTCGAGGGACCAGTCGGTGGTTGAGGTCGCGTTCGCCATACCTGGCGACATCAACACGCCGACGGGCGGCTATGCGTACGACCGCGAGGTGCTGGCGCGGCTGCCGGAGCACGGCATTCGAGCCCGGCATCTCCAACTGCCCGGCGGCTATCCGGACCCGACGCAGCAAGAGCTGGCCGAGACCACGCGCCTGTTCGCCGGTCTTTCGCCCGAAACCGTTCTCGTTATCGACGGGCTCGCGTTCGGCGCCATGCCTGCAGAAGCGATCGCCGGCATCCGGCAGACGATCATCGCGCTCGTCCATCATCCGCTTGGCTATGAGCCTGGGCTTTCAGAGGATCGGGCACGCAAACTCACTGAGCTGGAGCGGAACGCGCTCACATTCGCTAAGGCGGTTTTCGTCACGAGCCCGTTCACGAAGCGGCTGCTGGTCGACGAATTCGCTGTTCCTGAGCGGAAAATCACGATTGCCCAACCGGGAACAGAGCCTGCCGAGCAGGCGCATGGAACCGGCCAGCCGCTTCAGCTGCTGAGCGTCGGCGCGGTCACGCCGAGAAAGGCGTTTCCAACACTGGTGACGGCACTTGCGCCGCTTGCCGGTCTGGACTGGCGCCTGACGATCGTCGGACCACTGGATCGCGATGCGGCCGCAGTCGCTGAGTTGAAAGCTGCCATTTCGCGGCTTGGCTTGGGAGATCGCATCACGCTCACGGGCGCCCTGGACGGCCAGCAGATCGCGGCGGCCTACGCGGCAGCCGATGTCTTCGTTCTGCCGAGCCTGTTCGAAGGGTTCGGCATGGTCCTGACGGAAGCGATGTCGCGCGGCCTGCCGATCGTCTGCACTACCGGGGGCGCTGCGGCCGAGACCGTGCCGGATGCCGCGGCGATCAAGGTGCCGCCGGGCGCAGCGGGCCCCCTGACCGAGGCCCTACGACAGGTGATCGCTGACCGTCATCTGCAGCGCCGGTTGGCCGAAGCGTCATTGGAGGCCGCCCAGCATCTGCCGTCATGGGATGAAACGGCGCGCAGCATTGCGAGCCTCATCCGAAAGATCTCGGCATGAGCGGTTTTTCGCCGGACTGGCTCGCCCTTCGCGAACCCGCCGATCACGCCGCGATCAACGCCGAGGTGCGCGCTGCCTGCGTGCGGGCCTTTGCGGGCCGGGAAGTGGTTAAAATCGTCGACCTGGGCTGTGGAACGGGCTCCAATCTGCGCAGTCTGGCCCCGTTGCTCGGGGCGCGTCAGCAATGGGTGCTGGTGGATCACGACCCTGTCCTGCTCGCGGCAGCGCAAGCGAGCGCGAACGGTTTACCCGGCTCGATCGATCTGACCTGCAGGCAGGTGGACATCTCCGGCGCCGACTGGCGATCTCTTCTCCAGGACGCAGACCTCGTCACCGCCTCGGCCCTGTTCGACCTGGCCTCCGCGCCGTTCATCGAAGCAATGGCGTCCGAGATCGCGGCTATGCGTTGCGCCTTCTACACTGTCCTGACCTATGACGGCATTGCTGCCTTCCTGCCGGAGCACCCGGCTGACCGGAGCATGCGGGAGGCGTTCAACCGGCACCAGCAGACGGACAAGGGCTTCGGCCGGGCAGCCGGACCGGCGGCCACGGACGCGCTGGCCAGCGCGTTTTGCCGGCACGGTTACATTGTTCGAAGGGGCAAGAGCCCGTGGGTGCTCGCCGACACCCACGTGTCCTTGCGCTGCGAGCTGGAGAAGGGCTGGGCCGCTGCCGTCCGCGAAACCGGCCTCGTGCCGGATCACACCATCGACGACTGGCTCGCGCACCGGCAAGGCGCGCCATCTGCCGTGGCGATCATCGGCCACGAGGACCTGCTCGCCCTGCCACAAGGCAATTAGCGGCGACCGACGCTCGTCAGCATCCGCCAGAGGACGTTGTCCTTTCGGACGAAATGATGAAACAGCGCCATTCCCGCATGACCGAGAACGAGCGCGATCAGCACGAAGGCCACCGCCTTGTGAGCCGAAAGCACTTGCTTTGAGAGTTCCTGGTCGGGCTCGGCCAACGCCGGCAGGGAGAATGCCCCGAAGATCTCGAGCGCCGGAAAGAGCGAAACGCCGAGCCAGCCGAGGATCGGCATGATCAGGATGAGTGCATAAAGTGAGTAGTGCACCACTGCCGAGCCGTAGCGTTGCCACGGCTCCAGGGTCGGCTCCGGCGGCGGTGCGCCGCGCCAGAGGCGATAGCAGATGCGGGCCACAACCACCCACAACAGCAGGAAGCCGACGAGCTTGTGTGCGCTGTAAAGGTGGTTGGTGACGTCGTCCCAGATGTTGAGCGTATTGCCGCGATAGTTCATCGTGAGGCCGACAGGAACCATGATCGCGACCAGCGCCACGACCAGCCAGTGGAAGAAGCGCGCCGGAACGCTGTAGGGCTCCATCGTCCCGCTTCTGGTGGCAGTCTGCTCGTTCATACTGTGCTCCTCCCGTCGGATCGCAGATTGCAGTCGAACAGGACGTCGCCGTCCTCGAGCAGGTGAACGCGGGTTGCGGGGCGCCGCGCGTCTCTCAACCGGCTGATGGGCTCCAGGGTGAGGCCCGTCCGGCCCGACCCGATGATCATAGGCGCGACGAGCACGTGAAGCCGGTCCACAATATCGGCGTCGATGAAGCTCGAGATCGTTCGCGCTCCGCCCTCGATCAGCAGCCGCCTCAGGCCCTGCTCGAACAACGCGTCGACGATGGCTTTCGGATCGATCGCCCCACCGGTCGATTTCAGGCGGATCACCTCGGCGCCGGCGATAGCGCCTGAGTTACTGGTCCGGACGACAATCCGCCGCGCCCCGTCCGAGGCCAGGCACTGCGCGCCGGCCGGAAGCCGCCCGTTCGGGTCGATGACGACGCGCGCCGGATGAGTTCCGGGAACCCGGCGGACGTTGAGCATCGGGTCGTCCGCCAGCACGGTGCCGATGCCGACGACGACGGCGTCGACGCAGGCTCTCAGCCGATGCAGGTGGTCGAGCGCGGCATCCCGGTTGATCCACCGGCTTTCGCCGGTCACGGTGGCGACGCGACCGTCCAGGGATTGCCCGAGCTGGGCCACGACGAACGGGCGGCTCGGATTGGCAT
>JAEVZQ010000245.1 GCA_023392135.1 Pseudomonadota bacterium
ATGCAGCGGACGGCCAATCTCATCGCCGAAATCCGCGAGCCGAATATCTGGGTGATGGACCCGGCCATCGAGCAGATCGATGCCGTTCGGCCGATGCGAGACACAGAGCTCGGCCGCGTGCGCGGTGTGCCGGGCGTGGCCTGGGCAGTACCGTTCTTCAAGGGGCAGGCCGTCGTGACGACTGAAGCCGGCGGGCTGCAGTCCTCCTTCGTCTATGGCCTCGATGACGTCACGCTTATCGGCCTGCCGCCCGAGATCATCCTGGGCGATCGCGAGTCCCTGCGCAGGCCCGATGCGATCGCCATCGACGAAGCTGGCTACAAGAAGTTGTGGCCGACGCAACCGCAGACACTTGGGCAAACCCTCGAGCTCAACGACCGCCGTGCCGTCGTCGTCGCCATCTTGCGGACGGCTCCACCGTTCCAGACACAGCCGCTGATCTACACGCGCTACTCACAGGCACTGGTCTTCACCAACAACGGCCGCAACCAGCTCTCCTTCGTGCTCGCCCGCTCTGCACCCGATGCCGACCCTGCCGTCGTAGCCCGGCAGATCGAAGAGCGCACCGGCCTCAAGGCAGTGACCGCCGACGCCTTCCGCTGGGAGACGATGATGTACTTCCTGCGCCACACCGGCATTCCCGTGAACTTCGGCACGGTCACTTTGCTTGGCGTCATCGTCGGGGTCGCGGTCGTCGGGCTGACCTTCCATATGTTCGTCATCGAGAACCTGAAGCAGTACGCGGCACTCAAGGCCATGGGGCTCACTAACGGCCGCCTCATCGGCATGGTGCTGCTGCAGGCCTCCATCGTGGGTGTTATCGGCTATGCGATCGGCCTCGGCCTCACCTCGGTATTCTTCGAGGCGGTGACCTCGAACCCGACGTCCTTCTTCCGTGGCTTCTATCTGCCGTGGCAGGTGGCCCTCGGGGTCGGGCTTCTAGCGACGGTCATCATGCTGGTCTCAGCGATCGTCAGCCTCCGGCGGGTGCTCGTCATCGACCCTGCAATCGTGTTCCGGGGGTGAGCCGATGCTGACCTTGGCCGACACGCTCACCCCGCACGAAGCGGCGCGGACCATCGCAGTCCGCAGCAGGGGCATCGTCAAGGAGTTCGGCTCGGGCGAGACCCGCGTCCGGGTCCTCCATGGCATCGATCTCGATATCGAGACCGGCTCGATGACCTACATCGTCGGCCCATCCGGCTGCGGGAAAACCACACTGATCTCGGTCATCGCCGGCATTCTTTCCGCCGAAGCGGGCGAGGTCGAGCTGTTCGGGACACGTCTCAGCGCACTCGGCACGACACGTCTGGCGCAATTCCGGGCGGAAACGATCGGCTTCATCTTCCAGCAGTTCAATCTGCTGCCCGCACTGACGGCTGCCGAGAACGCATCCGTGCCACTGCTCGTCAACGGTGCGTCCGAGGCTCAGGCGCTGCGCAAGGCGCGCGAGCTGCTTGCTGCCGTTGGGCTCGAGCAGCACATGGACAAGTTTCCGGCGGAGCTGTCGGGCGGCCAACAGCAGCGCGTCGCTATTGCCCGGGCGCTGGTGCACGAGCCGCGGCTCGTCATCTCGGACGAGCCGACAGCATCGCTCGATGCGCAGGCCGGACAGAGCGCGATGGCGCTGCTGCGCGAGCACGCCCTCCGCCCCGACCGTGCCGTGATCGTGGTCACCCACGACAATCGCATCTTTCATTTCGCCGATCGCATCGTGCGCATGTCGGACGGCCGTATCACCGGGATCGAGCTTCCCCCATTTACGGAGGGCCACTGATGGCCAGACGCTCCAGGTTTCTCATCATCGGATTGCCCGCCGTGGCCATCCTTGCGGCGGCTGGCGCAACGGTCTCCATTACCCGCAGCCAGCCGCGTGTCGTGTCGCTGGCGCCCGCCATTTCGCCTCCGGTCCAACCAGAAGCCGGGGCGGGCGCGGGCGGCGGCGCCGTGCAAGGCTTCATCGGTGCCGCGGGATTGATCGAATCGAACGGGCAGGAGATCGAAATCGGCTCCCATTTCTCAGGGATAGTCGACCGGGTACTGGTCAAGCCTGGCCAGCAGGTCAGGGAAGGCGAGCCTCTCTTCGTACTGGATGAGCGCTCCGCCAAGAGCAATCTCGACATGCGCCGGGCCGAGCTTGCCGCCGTGGAACGCCGGCGTGATCAGACCCTCGCGAAAATCCCCTCGCTGAAAGCCCAACTCGAGGCGTCGCGAGCTGCCGCCGAAGCCGCGCGCGCCGAGATGGACGAGTGGACGGATCAGTTCCGATCCGGTCAGGAGCTCCTCTCACGTGGCGGAAATGCCATCAGCCAGCGCGAGGTAACGAAGCGCCGGAACTCGCTGCGTTCGGCCCAGGGACGGCTCGAGGAGGCGCAGGCCCGCATCGCGGAGATCCAGGCTGAGCTGAAGCTGGTCGAGCCGCCCAACGGCGCATCTCTGGCTGTCGACATCGCGGCAGTCGAGCAGGCACGCCGGGCTGTCGAGCGCGCGGAAGTCGACCTCGAGCTGCTGACAGTGCGCGCTCCGACCGGTGGCACCATTCTGCAGGTCAATGTTCGGCCCGGTGAGTTCGCATTCGCGGGCACTCTCGTGACACCGCTGATCGTGCTCGGCGATCTGGACCCGCTGCACGTCCGCGTCGATATCGACGAGGCAGACGTGCCGCGGCTGCGGCCGACAGCACCGGCCTATGCCAGCCTCCGCGGGGTCGCTTCTGAACGTATGCCTCTTTCGTTCGTCCGCATCGAGCCGTATGTCGTCCCCAAGCGTTCCCTGACAGGGGCGTCGGGTGAGCGGGTCGATACGCGTGTGCTGCGGGTCATCTACGCCCTGCCGAACGGCACGGCGCACGCCTATCCGGGCCAGCAGGTGGACATCTTCATCGAGAGCCCGCCCATAGCTGGCCCGCGGGTCTCTCAGTCGGGTGCCACTGGCAATGGGCCGCGATGATGCAGGCCGGCCTTCGGCTTCCCGTGGGTTCCCGCCCGGTGAAGCTGTTGCGCGGGCCGCCTTGCGCGGGCTAAGAGAGGCGGCGTTGGTTTCAATTCCGGAATGAGCGAGGGACCATGCAGGTCGACGAGGCGACCGTCCGGCGCATCGCGAGGCTCGCACGTATTAAGATTACCGATGAGGAAGCCCAAGGACTCCAGAAGGAGCTCACGGGCATTCTCGACTGGGTCGAGCAACTGAACGAGGTCGACACCGCCGATGTCGAGCCGATGACACGCGTGGTGCCCATCAGCCTGAAGAAGCGCCAAGACGAGGTGACGGACGGCAATATCGCCGACGACATCGTCAAGAACGCCCCCATGACCGACGACCACTTCTTCGTCGTGCCGAAGGTGGTGGAATAGGAAGTCCCCATCCGGGGGTAGATCGGGGCAAAGCTTGGCGCGAGTTCCCTGCCCCTCACCTGGCCCTCTCCCATGCGCTGAGCGCTCTCGGGAAAGGGGAAATAAACACTTTGAATCAGAAGTATCGAAGCGACGAGCATTCGACCGTGACAGATCTCACAAGGCTCACCCTCGCCGAGGCGCGCGAGGGTTTGAAGGCGAAAAGCTTCACCGCAAAGGAGCTGGCCCAGGCCTTCATCGGCGCCATCGAAAGCGCCAATCCCGCGCTCAACGCCTACGTCGCAACTACGGCGGATCGCGCGCTGGCGCAGGCGGCCGAGAGCGACGCACGCATTGCCCGCGATGAGGCCCGCCCGCTCGAAGGCATACCGCTCGGCATCAAGGACCTGTTCGCCACCGAGGGCGTCCACACCCAGGCGGCGAGCCACGTGCTCGACGCGTTCAAGCCGCG
>JAEVZQ010000345.1 GCA_023392135.1 Pseudomonadota bacterium
ACGCTCACGGCATCCCGTGGCGGCCGGCCTGGTCCAATCTCTGGCCGCAGGTCATCTTCGGCGCACTTGTTTGCGGTGCCCTGGCGGCAATCTCTCCCGCCGCACTGCTCTGGAGCCTGCCACTCACTGCGGGCTACCTGTTGGCGGTCCCGTTTGCTGTGTCGACGGCCAACCCCGGGCTGGGCCGACTGCTCAAGGCGTCCGGCATCTGCGGCATCCCCGAAGATTTCACCCCGCCGCCGGAAGTCCAAGCTGTGCAGAACCGGGGCGCATGACCATTCTGGAGGAACGCCTGACGGCGCTGAAGCGCGATCCGCGATTCGCAGCACTGAGAAGATCGCTCGACGTCTATTACGGCGCCGTTGCGCGGAACGCAGCCATGGATTCGCTCTATGGCAGGTTCGTCGGTCGCGGTGATCTCGCCTTCGATATCGGCAGTCATGTCGGTGACCGCATCGGGGCCTTCCGGCGCCTCGGAGCGCGCGTCGTTGCGGTCGAGCCGCAGCCCGACTGCGCGTCCGTCATCCGATCCCTGTACGGCGATGATCCTGGTGTCAGGCTTGTGGAGGCGGCCTGCGGGCGGAAGCCCGGGCGCACTCTTCTGCACGTGAACACTGCCAACCCCACTGTCACAACGGCCTCGGCGGATTTCATCGCCGCGGCGGAAGGTGCGGGCGGATGGGAGGGGCAAGTCTGGGACGGGCAAGTGGAGGTCGAGGTGACGAGCCTCGACGATCTCAGCCGCGCGTTCGGACAGCCGCAGTTCGTCAAGATCGACGTCGAAGGTTTCGAGGCCGAGGTGCTGGCGGGCCTCAGCTCCGCTCTCCCTGCGCTTTCGTTCGAGTTCACCACCATCCAGCGCGATGTCGCCCTAGGCTGCACTGACCGGCTGCAGGATTTGGGGTCCTATCGGTTCAATGCCGCACTGGGCGAGACGCACATGCTGCGGTTCGACGAGTGGGTCGGCGGACAAGAGATCAAGACTTTCCTCCAATCGCTTCCACACGAGGCCAACTCTGGCGACATATATGCATTACGTTCCTGACTGCCGGCGAGCATTTGCGCTCGCCATCGCCTTTATCCTCGCAACTGCCACCAGCCCCGCGATGTCCCAGCCCCCCAATCCCGTCCGCCCGGAGCCGGTGCCTGTCGAGGTCACGAACGGCAGCGAGCCGGTGCTCTGCGCCGAGAAGGACAACGTCAGCATCGCGTTCACATCGCCTCGGGTGCGCAGCTTCCGGATCGAGGCAGCGCATCCGGTCTACATGTCGACCCTGCAGCGTGACAGCTTCGAGCCCGACTGGACGGACTGCGATATGTCAGGCGATCCCGTGTTTGCGGCACCCGTTCCGCCGCGCCGGGTGACGATCTACGAGGAGATCGACTTCTGGCTGGTCGGGCTGACGTTCCCGACGTTCTGGCGGCCGGCGACGGCCACTGTCCGGGTGGGGGATCGCGTCGAGCACGGAATTCACCTCTTGCAGCTCTGGATGATCCGGCCGATGGGCGGCGAGGAAGTCCTCGTCGTCTACCCGCAGGACGGCTACTGGCGCATTCGCCCGAAAACGCCTTCGGGGGTGGACACGACCGTGTTCGGCTCCTCCTTCCTGATCGGTCCAGTCGAGGAGGATGGCCGGCCAGTGGTGCGCCTGAATGAGATCGCGTTCGATCCGGCGAGAAAATCCTTCACGCTCGCGTTCGAGCGGGGTGGCTTGGCGACGGTACAGATCGTCGAAACGGATCAGAACCGGCACGCGCTGCACGTCGCCTTCGACAAGCCGATCGAGGGCCGGCCGTTCGCCGCGATGCGCTCGATGTACATCACGGAGTTCAACAACGACGCGGCGCGCATCGCGCTGCGTGAGCCGGATGCGAAAGGCTGGCGCGAGGAGCCGATCATGTCCTTCGGTAGTGCAAAAGCGACAGACATCTGGCTGGGCCGGCTCACGCCGTCGCGTCACAATACCAGCTCACCAGACATGATCTTCAACAGCTTCTCCGAAACGACGAAGCCGCGCCTTCGCCGCAACGAGCCTCCGCCTGAGGTGAAGGGGAAGACCAAGAAGTAGCGCGGCACGTCATTGCAGCAGCCTGCGGTCCGCGGGTCGGCGGTGCGACGGCCCATTTACCGACTGTCGGCGCCCACCCAACCTGTCAATCGACTCGAGGGGATGTCTTGCTTTCCGGGGTCACGTCGAGCAGTCGTGCGCGGCTCAATATCTCGACCGTTGCTTTGCAGTCCTTCATGCAGGGATCGACATTCCAGAACTGCTTCTCCGTCGTTTCGCGGTCGTCATCGTAAAAGGTGTCCGCGTTGGGCATTTTGACCGACGCGAGGTTTGCCTGACTCAGCGCGAATTCCGGGTCCTTCGTGATGTCGTTGAGGTAGAGGATGTAGGCTGTCAGCGCATAAATCTCGTCAGGCGACAGCGACTGGGCGTTGCCGAACGGCATGGCCCGGCGGACGTAGTCGAAAACGGTCGTCGCATAGGGCCAGAACGAGCCGACGGTCTTGTCCGGACGATCGTTCTCGAGCGAGTCACGCCCGCCGGCCAGAGCCGGCCAGCGATCGATGCCCTCGCCGAACTCGCCGTGACAGGCCGCGCAGTAGGACTGGAAGATCTCTTCTCCTTCGGCGACGCTTCCCTGGCCTGCGGGCAACCCCTGGCCATCAGGACGCACGTCGATGTCCCAGCCGGCGATCTCCTCGGGCGTCGCCTCGCGGCCCAGCCCGAATTTGCCGCCGTATGCTGGGGACGCGGCAGCCGCGGCCAGGGTCAGCGCGAGAACGAGACTAGGTAATTTCGACATTCTCAGTCACTCCATCGGCACGCACGAGCCAGGTCTGGATGCCGTTGTTGTGGTAAATGGAGTTCACGCCCCGCACCTTGCGGAGCTCGGCCTTGGTCGGTTGCACGTAGCCCGTGGAATCCATCGCCCGCGACTGGATCAGCAGCTCCTCGCCCTGCCAGTCGAACTCCACGTAGAAGCGGGTGAGAGAAGCCTCAAGGATGGGTCCGTCGATGCGCGCGGTACGCCAGTTGCGGCCGCCATCGAGTGAGACGTCCACCCGGGTGATGGGGCCGCGGCCCGACCAGGCGAGACCGGAGAGCACGTTCTGGCCCTTGTGGCTCAGTGGCGCCTGCGGGCTGGGATTGGTCACGACGGACTTGGCATCCATGAAGTACGTGAAGCGGCGCGAGCGCCCGTCGGCCAGCAGATCGGTGTATTTCGAGGTCTCCTCGCGGGTGTGCCAGGGCTGGTCGCCGACCTCGATGCGGCGCAGCCATTTGACCCAGAGATTGCCCTCCCAGCCGGGAACGACGGCCCGCAGCGGATAGCCCTGCTCCTCCCGCAGCGCCTCGCCATTCATTTTGCAGGCGATCAGGGTGTCTTTGAGGGCCTTCTCGATCGGCAGCGAGCGCGTCATGCCGGCGCTGTCGGCACCTTCGAGCAGCAGCCATTTGGCATTCGGCTTGAGTCCGGCCTCGTCCAGGAGAAGCTTCAGCGACACGCCGGTGTACATGACGTTGTGCACCATGCCGTGCGTAAACTGACAGCCGTTGAGCTGGGCCCCGCGCCACTCCATGCCCGAGTTGGCTGCGCACTCGAGGAAATGGATGCGATTCACGCGCGGAAAGCGCTTGATGTCCTCCATCGTGAAGATGAGCGGCTTGTCCACCAGCCCATGGATCATCAGGCGATGCTCGAGCGGGTTGATCTCGGCGCGGCCGCCGTGATGGCGCTCGAAGCATAGCCCGTTCGGCGTGATGATGCCGTCGAGCTCGTGAAGCGGCGTGAAATTCACCGAGCTTTCGCGCGAGCCGGTAAGCCACTGCACGTCGCGGCGCGCCACATGCGCCTCGTGCTTGGAGGGCATGCCATAGGGGCGCGCATCGACGCCGTCTCCCAGAACTTTCGACCAGTCGGGTACATTTGGCGGCAGGTTTTCGGGATTGGCCGCGATCGAGCCCGTAACGTCCTTGGCGTAGGCCCTTCGAGCCCCTGCTGCGCCGATTCCCGCCACTGCAGCCGTCATGAGTTGACGCCTGCTCAGGCGAAGGCCCTGCGGGCCATTCGCAGTCGCTTCCTCCGTCATGTCACAGCTCCTTGCGGGTGCAGCGCTCAGGCCCCGACCACTTTGACGCTGGCGTTCGGCTTCAGGTCGATGATCTTCTGCCCGGAGATGTACCTGGAAACCACTTCCCAGATCGGTGGCCCCTCGGTCCCCTCGTTGACGCTCGCCCAGCCCGCGACCACGTACTCGCGGGCCGCGTCGATCGGCTCGCCGCTCCTGAGCAGCGTAAGATCGGAAATGCGGCTTCCGGCGTCGCCGCCAACATCGATCGTGAATGCCAGTCCGCCGGTGCGCACCATGTCGCCGCCCTGCTGGTAATAGGGGTCGGGGTTGAAGATGTTGTCCGCAACATCCTCCAGCACCTGCTTGAGGCGGGCGCCCGTCATCATCGTGCGATAGCAGGCCGGGTAGGTGAGGGCGCAGGCGTTGGTCACATCCTCGAAGGTGATGTCCTGGCCCGGCAGCAGGCTCGCGCCCCAGCGGACACCCGGTGAGAGCGCGATTTCGGCGTCGCGTTCGGCCAGCATGGCTTCGCAGAAGAGATCGTCGAGCGTGCCGGCGAAGGTGCCGCGCCGGTAGAGCAGGCCGTTCGTCCGGCCGAGGACACGAGCGAGATCCTCGGCGACGGGAGCGCGGTGTTTGGAAATCAACGCCGCCATTTCCGGATCGGGCCTGATCACGTCGGAGAAAATCGGGATCAGCTTGAACCGGAAGTCCTTGACCTCCTTTTCCCGAACGTCGAGGTCGAGCCGCGCCACGAACTTCCCGTGCGAGCCGGGGGCGACGAGCAGCGTGCGGCCGACCTTGATTGCCTCAGGCAGCGCATCGTGCGTATGGGATGTCAGGATGACGTCGACCCCTTGGAGCTTGCCCGCCAGTTTGCGGTCTAGGTCGAAACCGTTGTGCGACAGCAGGACGACGAGATCGGCGCCCTCGGCACGCGCGGCATCGATCTGCTCCTGCAGGTCCGACTCCCGGATGCCGAACGTCCACTTCGGGATCATCCAGCGCGGGTTGGCAATGGGCGTAAAGGGAAAGGCTTGACCGATGACGGCGATCTTGACGCCGCCGCGCTCGAACAGGCTATAGGCTTTGAATACCGGGTCCTCGAAGTCGGTGTCCCGGATGTTCTGCGCCAGCAGGGGAAACGGGAGCTTTTCCGTGATCTCCCTGACCCGCTCCTCGCCGAGCGTGAACTCCCAGTGGGCCGTCGTCGCATCGGGCGCGATGAGGGTCATGGCGTCGACCATGTCCTGCGCTTCCGTTTTCAGCGACGTCCAGCTCCCTGTCAGCGTATCGCCACCATCGAGGACGAGCGTGCGATCCGGCCGCTCCGCGCGGATCGCCTTGACGACCGTCGCAATGCGATCGAGGCCGCCCATTCGGCCGTACTTGCGGGCAAGCTCGACGAATCCCTCGGGGCTGAAGGCGTAGGCCTCGGGGGAGCCGGTGGTCAGCCCGAACTCCTTCAGGAGATCGTTGCCGGTGAGGTGGGGAACGCGCCCCCGTGCCTCGCCCGCTCCGATATTCACCGACGGCTCCCGGAACCAGACCGGAACGAGCTGCGCGTGCAGATCCGCCATGTGGACGAGTGTGACGTTGCCGAGCTCCCGGAAGCCCAACAGCTCATCCTGGCTCAGCTTGCCCTGCGCGAAGGCGCGGCCAAGCGAGCCCATGGAGCCGCCAACCGACGCCGATGCGATCAGCGCCGCCTGCAAGAGCTCGCGCCTCGAGATCATGCCGTTACCTCACTGTCGGTATTCGCAAAGAAAGTCGGTCAGCCGACCGTCACCTTTTGCTCATGCTTGGAGATGGTGCCGTCGTCGTCGAGCCACGTGAACTCGAACGTCCCCGTCTCCGGAACTCTGACGGAAAAGGCAAGGTACGGGTTCGCCGAGATCGCTGGATGCCAGTCGCTGTGGAAGACTTCCTTGCCGTTGAACTTGGCCGTGAACGTCTTGATGATCTTCCGCGGAATCGGCTTGCCTTGTGCATCCTTGCGCTGACCGGTCTCCATCTCGTGCGAAATGAGGGTTTTTACCTCGATGACCTCGCCGGCCTTGGCCTTGCTCGGCATACGCACGCGGGGTGTTGATTTTGCCATGACGTCTCCTCCGAATTCTCGCTTTGAAGCACTTAGTGTCCCGATTCCGAAATCCGCCCTCCGTCAGGTCCGACGAATTTCTCGATCGCCACACTAGCCGCCGCAGCCGCCGATGGTGACTTTTACCTCCTGCTTTGCAGCATGGAGGGTGCCGTCGGCCATCTCGGCAACCGCAACGATATTCTGCGTTCCGGCGAGGCGGAGGCGGAATTGCGCAGCAGCCTTCGGCATCTGGGGTGTGAAGAAGAACGAGGCGACGCCGGGGTTCGGATTGCCATCGGCGAAAATGTGAACCGCCTTGACATGATCGCTCTCGGTCATCGGACTCTCGACCTCGAACTTGAGCGGAACGACCTGACCGTTCTCTGCGATGCTCGGAAGGTCGAGCTTGATCTTCCCTTCATTCCGCGGCTTGTCGCCGTAGAGTTTCTCGAGCTCGGCTTCGACCTGCTCCGGTTTCGCCATGGCCAGCCGTGGCGCCATCACCAGGGCGGCCGCGCCGGCCCCGGCCGCAATCAGCATGCTGCGACGGCTGAGCTCTTTGTAAGGTTGTTCCATAAACTTCCTCCCGATCGGAAAGCACGTGCTGCCCGCACCTATTATCTTGTCACACTATGATATCAAAATGTAAAGTGCTCAAGGGCTGTTGCGTGGCATCCCAAATCGCCTGCAATTTAGATCAGATCCGGCACCAGCCGGTCAGGGAGGAAACAATGAACATGGGAAGAGCGAGAGGCTTCTTGCCGCTTTTGTCAGCACTTGTGCTGACGCTGGCGGGGGCGCCCAGCTTTGCTCAGGATACCGCCGATAGCGAAAAGGCGATCGAGCAGTACCGCCAGATGCTCAAGGAAGACCCCTGGAGCAACCCGGCGATGCTCGATGTCGACCGCGGCGAAGAGCTCTGGAAAACACCGCGAGGTCCAAAGAAGGTCTCCCTGGAGGGCTGCGATCTCGGCAAGGGCCCCGGCGTCCTCGAAGGCGCGTTTGCGGAGCTGCCGCGCTACTTCGCCGATGCCGACCGGGTCATGGACCTGGAAGCTCGCATCGTCTGGTGCATGGAAAAGCTGCAGGGCTTCGACCGGAAGGAGCTCGTTAAGAAGCCTTATCCAAAGGGCGGGAGCGCTACGAAGGACATCGGCGCGATGGCGACATTCGTCGCGTATCTGTCGAACGGGTTGAAGATCTCCCCCAGGCTCGAGCACGCGAAGGAGAAGGAAGCGCTGGCGCTCGGCGCAGCGCTATTCTTCCGCCGGCAGGGGCCGATGGACTTCTCCTGCTCGACCTGCCACGCAGACAAGGGCAAGCGCATCCGCCTGCAGAACCTGCCTTACCTGTCGGAACCGTCCGAAGCGCGCAAGGTCGTCGGCGAGTGGCCCGCTTACCGGGTCTCATCGAGCCACGTGATGACCATGCAGCACCGCATTTACGACTGCTTCTGGCAAATGCGCCTGCCGGAGGTCCAGCTCGGCTCTGACGTGCCGGTTGCACTGACGATGTATCTGGCCAAGACAGCGGAAGGCGGGGAGATCAGCGCTCCCGGCCTCAAGCGGTAAAGGGAGGGAAACATGGTCAGAAGCATTTGCGCAGCGATAATTCTCGTTTTCTCGGGGTTCGTGCCGGCTATTGCTCAATCTCCCGAGGTTTCCGGAGACCGCATGCAGGCCGCCATCGGTACGAGCTGGGCGGATCAGCCGCCGGAGTGGCAGTCGCGTCTGGAGCAGGACGAGACGATGAGGCTCTGTAGCCAGTACAGGAACAATCCGCCTTCGGAGGTCGCCGGCGCCATCATGAAGCGCGAGAAATCGGCCATCAAGTATCCGGCTGACGGCAAGCTGATGGGGGACTGGAAAAAGGGTGAGAAGCTTGCGCAATCCGGCTACGGGCGCCGTTTCACCGATTATCCGCCGCGGCGTGAGAACGGCGGCAACTGCTACGCCTGCCATCAGCTCGCAAAGGAGGAGGTGAGCTTCGGCACGCTCGGACCGAGCCTTCTCGAATACGGAAAGATCCGGGAGTTTTCGGAGGCCGATGTGAAGGCCGTGTACGAGCGTATTTACAATCCCCAGGCCTTCCAGGCGTGTGCCAACATGCCGAGGCTCGGCGCGAACGATCATTTGACGATCGAGCAGATCAAGGATCTCGTCGCTTACGTCATGTCTCCGGATAGTCCGGTGAACAGGTAGGCAGAGCGCGCGGGAGTGGACATGAAGGTACAATCTCTCGCGTTTCACTTCTTATCAGCTGCCGCCGGCATACTGGTCGGCGGCAGCGCGCTCGCGGCCGAGCTCGTCATGTTCGAGGATCCGGGCTGCCCGTATTGCCGGCGCTGGCATGCCGAGGTGGGCATCAGTTATCATGCGACCGAGGAAGGCCGGATGGCGCCGCTGCGTCGCGTCGATATCAAGGATCGGTCCAAAGCCGGCATATCTCTCGAAAGCCCGGTCACGTACACGCCGACATTCGTGCTGGCCGAAAATGGCCGGGAGGTAGGCCGGATCGTCGGCTATCCGGGAGCCGATTTCTTCTATAGCTTCCTGGCAAACCTGCTCGACGAGCATGCCAGCAGCCGG
>JAEVZQ010000353.1 GCA_023392135.1 Pseudomonadota bacterium
GGCGGCTGCTCGACAAGCTGGGCATTCCGCTCGGAGCCGAGGGCGAGGCGGCGCTCCAGCGCCTGCTTACCGCCGGCCAGACGCCGGTGCTGGTGGCCGCCGACGGCCGGCTGATCGGCCTGCTCGGCCTCTCGGACATGGCGCGCGAGAGCGCCGCAACGGCCATCGCCCGTCTACGCCAGGTCGGGATCGACAGGATCCTGATGCTGACCGGCGACCAGCGCGAGGCGGCGGAGGCGATCGCCGCCCAAGTCGGCATCGACGAGGTGCATGCCGGCCTCATGCCCGAGGACAAGCTCGCGCGCATTCGGGCACTCCGGGCCGAGGGCGCGCATGTCGCGATGGTCGGTGACGGCATCAACGACGCGCCCGCACTGGCGGCGGCCGATACTAGCATCGCCATGGGCGCAGCCGGCAGCGACGTCGCCATCGAGACGGCCGACATTGCGCTGCTCAAGGACGATCTGGAGAAGATCCCCGAGGCCATGGCGATCTCGCGCGCGACGCTCGGCAACATGCGCCAGAACCTCGTCATCGCCCTGCTGACGGTGGCGGGTCTGCTTGCCGGGGTCTTCAGTGGCCATGTGCACATGGCGGGCGGCATGCTGATCCACCAGCTCTCGGTGCTGATCGTCATCGCCAACGGCATGCGTCTGCTGCGCGTGCCCACGGCGCCCAAGGGCACTGCGCCGCGACCGGCAGCGTCATCTGAGGCGGGCGTTGCGCAGCCCGCGACGGCCGCAGCAGCACGAAGCTGAGGGCATGCCGGCGCCACGGAGCCCACGCGCGAAGGCGCGTGGGCTTTTTGATTTGCCTCGGGCAGGCGCGGCTTAACATCGATCAAGGCGACTGTTGCGTGCAGCTGGGAGGCAAGGCCACTTGGCTAAAACTCGATTCGGTATCGAAGAGATCGCTTCGGCAAATATTCTCGGTTCATTTGAGAATTATCCCATCTGATGGAAACGAAATGTGCAGGGCATCAGGATGGGCTTCATCTTCCTACACCCCGGGGCAGCCAAACATCCGGAATGAGACATGCGACGCATTCTTTGCCCTTTCTTCTTGCTCGTTCTGACAGCAATTGGTGCCCCCGCTGCACTCGCATCCGAGTCGCACGCGAATATCGACTACAGTCGACTCGATGCCTGGCTCGCACACCCGGACCTCGATTCGCAAGCCGACCTTGTCCCTGAGGGAAGCGGCTATAGCAATCTTGCAGAAACGGCACGTGCCGACGTCTTCTATGTCCACCCCACAACCGGTATGCGCGCGGATATCGCGAACGTACCGATCGACGATCCGCAGGCCATCGCCACCGGCCGAATCATGCTGATGGCGCAGGCAACACCTTTCAACGGAATTGCACGGATTTATGCGCCGCGCTATCGCCAGATCGCCCTCCATGTCTACGACGAGGACGAGGCGACGCTGCAGGGCCCGATGAATCTCGCCTATGCAGACGTGCGCCGGGCCTTTGAATTTTACGCGAAACACTGGAACCAGGGGCGGCCGTTCTTTCTCGTCGCCCACAGCCAGGGCAGCAACCACGCACTCCGCTTGCTCATGGAATCGATTCAGGGCACGCCGCTGCAATCACGCCTTCTGGCTGCGTACCTGCCTGGTATGCCGACGCCACGCGCGGTATTTACTCGGCACCTGACGGACATCCCGCCATGCGCCACGGCCGACCAGATCGGCTGTGTGGCGATCTGGGGCGTATTTGCGGAGGGCTACCGGGATTTCAGCGCGTGGGAAGCAATCAATGTCTATTGGGATGCCGATGCGCGTCGCTGGCGCTCGGCCGTTGGAATGCCTCTCGTCGGCACGAACCCGGTGAGCTGGCGCGAGGACGGCTTGCCCGTGCCGGCTCGGCTACATCAGGGTGCGGTGCCATTCGGCGTCGCGGCAACGCATTTCTCGCGACCAGTTCCGCATTTCGTGACAACCCGCGTGGAGCACGGCTACACACTGGTATCGCCTGCCCTGCCTTCCGACCTGTTCGACGACGGAGGCGCATTCGATCAGGGCAATTATCACGTCTACGACATCAACCTGTTCTGGGTGGACCTGCGCGCGAACGCACGTCGTCGCCTCGTAGCCTTCCTGGCGCAGCACGAGCTGGCTGAATATCCCCTCATCGATGGCCCTATAGCTGCGACTGCAGCCGTCGGCCGTCAATTCCGGCTTCAGCTTTCCATCCACAACAAGCCGGCCATTCTCAGCGCGAAGGGCCTGCCGCAGGGCTTGCAACTTGATCACGACACCGGCGAGATAATGGGGGTACCGACTGCACCCGGCCATTACGCCGTCGTGATAACCGCAAGCAATGCCGCCGGTTCTTCCATCGAGGAACTGGCGCTCAAAGTGAACAATCCTTTGCCTTAGGGCCCGAGCCCTTGCGCGGGGGCTTTCGAGGTTCGGTGAGCCAATCGATCGATAGTCGCACATGTGACGCCTACGCGGAGATGCTCCTCTCAATGCGATTTCCCAAGCTCGACCTGATCCCGTAGGATTGGCATCCGGTGAATGCGGCGCGGCGAGAGTGCCTCCCCGAGAAACTCGCGGCTGCCAACCTCCGAGGTGTTCGAATGGTCGGCAAGACTGACGCCCAGGAATCGAGAACCATCCTCGAATTCTGGTTTCCCGAGGGCCGCCTGCTCGACGTAGACGCAAAAATCCACCGCGACCATTGGTTCTGGCGGATGCGCGGAGGAGCCGACAACGAGATCATAACCCGGTTTTCCGATCTCACGGCAAGAGGTGCCGAAGGCGACCTCGATCACTGGGCGTCCGACCCCGACGGCAGGCTCGCTCTCATCATCGTGCTCGACCAGTTTTCGCGATCTGTCTGGCGAGGCACTCCCCGCGCCTTCGCACAGGATACCGCGGCGCTGTCTCTGGCCATGGACGGCTTTTCCAACGGCCACTACGCCGCCCTGGAGACGCCGTGGTTCAAGATCGTTTACGGCCTGCCTCTGGGCCACTGCGAAGGCCCCGACCACCTGGAGCGCATCGATCTCCTGATCCGTCTTCGCGAGGCGATCGCTACGGACGCTCCGGCTCATCTGCGACAAGTCTACATGTCTTTGGTTAAGCAGGCCCACGATGTACGGAAGGTCATCGCGGCCTTCGGCCGTCACCCTCATCGCAATCAAATCCTCGGTCGTCGATCGACTCCCGCGGAAGAGGCCTACATAGCGGAAGGGAAGTTTCCGCACATGCGGGCATTTCAGGCGTAACACTGGTCATGGATGCAAAAAGTTGCCATTCGCGGGTTAATTGCGGGCGATCACGACCCCGATATCGGATTCTATAAACGGAGAACTCCAGCCGTATCAGCCCCAAGCTCGTGGCAAACCGAGCTCGAGTTGCTCCGGAATGGGCCCTGTGCCGAACTTCGACAAGGTCACTCCGACCAGGCGTATACCCAAGGTCACGGGGTAGACAGATTGAGTTAACGAAACGCTGACCTCGTGCAGTTGCTCGCGCGTGAGGACAGGGGACGGCAAGGTCCGGCTGCGGGTCACGTGCCGGAAGTCGGCGTATTTGATTTTGACCGTTACAGTCTGTCCAAACACGTGATGCTTTTCGCACCAAGCCCAGACGTCGTCCGCCATGGCTCTGACAGCGGCCTCGATCTCGGCCGGCGCCGTCAGGTCGTCGGCGAACGTGGTTTCGGAGCCCGATGACTTGCGCGGTCGGTCCGGCATCACGCGGCGATCATCTTCGCCCCGCGCGATGGCGTAATACCACGCGCCGGACCTGCCGAAGTGCTGTTGCAAGAAAGCGAGGGACTTATCACGAAGGTCGGCCCCGGTGAGGATGCCGAGTGCCTTCATCTTACCGGCCGTAACCGGCCCGACGCCATGGAACTTGCTGATCGGCAGCTTCTCGATGAAGGCCGGCCCCATCTCGGGCGTGATGACGAACTGCCCGTTTGGCTTACGATGGTCGGAGGCCAGCTTCGCCAGGAACTTGTTGTAAGAGATGCCCGCAGACGCCGTGAGGCCGGTCTCGGAGAAAATCCTAGCACGGATGTCTTTGGCGGTGGCCGAGGCCGTAGGAATGCCGCGCAGGTTCTCCGTGACATCGAGATAGGCCTCGTCGAGCGACAGCGGCTCGATAAGCTGCGTATAATCCGCGAAGATGCGCCGGATCTCTCCGGACACAGCCCGATAGGCCTCAAAGCGTGGCGGCACGAAGACCAGCTCGGGGCAGTGCCGAAGCGCCGTTGTCGAGGGCATGGCCGAACGCACGCCGAACCTGCGGGCTTCGTAGCTGGCCGCGGCGACGACTCCCCGCTTCGCCGCGTGACCCACCGCCACCGGCCGACCGCGAAGTGTCGGATCGTCCCGCTGCTCGACCGACGCGTAGAATGCATCCATGTCGACGTGGATGATTTTTCGGACTGCCGTCTGATTCATCTCCGGCCATATTATCACGAGTACAGCAACAAGGGCCGTGCCCGTGCCGCTGAAGACGGTCCCGCACGGTGGCAGCCCGCGGGGCGCCGCGCATCGCCACCTGCTGGCCGACAACCGCAGTGCCTTTGAACATTCGGGTTAGGAGCGTCCCAGCATCATGCGGTTCATCGTGTTCGACGGCGCCATCCACGACCTGGAAGAGGCGAGATATCACCTCCTCCTGTCACCGCGCTGAATTACATCGCATGGGAGTGGACGTTGGTCACGAGGCTCGGTCCGGGCCCTCGTTGTCCTCAGCTTGCACCCTTGTCGTAGAAC